>REAV01000190.1 GCA_004294465.1 Sphingobacteriia bacterium
CCCTGTTTTAACCATTGCATCGGCTTCCGGACTTTGACGTATCACCGCCTGCTTGGCAATTGTATCAATATATACAGAATCTTGAATTTGCACTTCAAAACCTTTATCCTCTAACATTTTTTGTGCTGCTAAAATATGTTGCCCAGTAACAGCAGGAACTTTCTCATATTTACCATAACCGGTAACCCATTCAAGGCTACCAAAAAATAAAAAAACAACTAAGAATACAATGCCGATTCCAGCTAAAATATTTACCCAAAGTGGCTTATCTGTTATGAATTTAAACAAGGGAATAAATTTTATTTTGGAATTAATAATGCAATGCTTGTTCTATTATAGTCGAATAAAAATCAGTCAATGTCATTCCCATTGCCTTTACTTGTTGAGGTATTACCGACGCTGCACTTTGTCCTGGAACAGTATTCACTTCTAACATGAAAGGTTTTTGTTGTTGTTCATCATATATAAAATCTATTCTAACCACTCCTCTGCAATTTAATACTTCATACACATGTTTAGCTGCTATACTTAATTGCTCTTTCATTATCGGGTTAATTACTGCTGGAGTAATCTCCTCACTTTTACCCTGGTATTTTGCTTCGAAATCAAAGAAATCATTCCCAGTGGTAATTTCTGTAATTGGCAAAACAGTAATTGTACTGCCTTGCTTAAAAACGCCAATAGTGAATTCTCTACCCTTTATAAACTCTTCCACCAGTATTTGACTATCTTCTTTAAATGCTTTTGCGATGGCCTGATCCAGCTTATCTGCTTCAGTTACTTTACTCATCCCGATACTGCTTCCACCGCTGTTGGGCTTAACAAATAGCGGTAATTTTAATTGAGCTAAGATCGTATCAGCTTTTATTGGAGTATGGCTGAATAAATGCATGGATTTGGCTACATTAATCCCTCCAAATGCGGCAACTGCAACAGTAAAGCGCTTATTCATTGTTAATGCCGATGTGGCTGCATCACAACTGGTATATGGCAAGCCAATCATATCATAATAACCTTGCAGTTTTCCATCTTCCCCAGGAGTACCATGAATACATAATAAAACTACATCAAATGCAATTGTTTGACCATTTAGGTCAATAGTAAAATGATCTCGATTTACAGGAGATTTATCACCATTCTCTTTTTCATACCACCATCCTGATGGATTGATATCAATTGTATAAACTTCGTATTGATCTCTGTTGAGATTGTTCCCAACTGTAATTGCACTCTTGTAGCTAATTTGGGCTTCGCCACTTAAACCACCAGTAACTAAAGCAACTTTTTTCTTCATATCCTTACTTAAAAAACAAATATAAGGAGAAGCAGGTATGGTTTGGGGATGAAAGCCTAATAAAGAAGTTAAAAAAGGGAAGAAATTCCTCATCTCTTCCCTTCACTGTAGCAGGAAATATCACCTGCTGTAAAAAGAGTTGCCGTTAATGACAACTGGTAATTGATTACAAGGTAAAAATTATCTGGGTTAAATCCAAGGTTTTTACCATAAAAATGTTAACACAAATACACCAGTTCTAAATGTGCATTTTGCTCTTTTTTGCCATTAGCTCATCTACAGTTTCCTTGTACATGTCATCAGGAACACAACAGTCAACAGGGCAAACAGCTGCGCACTGAGGTTCTTCATGAAATCCTTGACATTCTGTACATTTATTTGGAGTAATGTAGTATGTATCCGAGCTAATAGGAGCAAAACGATCATTTGAATCTACTAAACTGCCATCGAGCAATTGAAAACTGCCTTTTACAGTAGTTCCATCTGAAATTGCCCATTCAACACCACCTTCATAAATGGCGTTATTAGGACATTCTGGTTCGCAAGCACCACAGTTGATACATTCGTCGGTAATTTTGATTGCCATATAAAATGGGTTTGTTGGTTGAGTGAAATTACATTTGTACTCTCAAAAATACGAATGACAAATGATTTTACAAGAGCGAATTGAAATTTTATCCAAATTAAAGGAATATTTATCCGGAAACGATGCCGAATGGACTGCCATCAAAGAAAGGGCCTATCGTGAGAATCAATGGTTCATTCCAGCTTTTATTGAGGCCGCAGTCAATAATATAGCTACCCATTTTTTAAATAAAGAAATATTGCAGAAATGGGCAGATCAATATCAAATTACTAGTCAATTAAAGGATCCTAAAAATATCGGGATTGTAATGGCTGGAAATATTCCATTAGTAGGTTTTCATGATTTATTATGCGTTTTTATGAGTGGCCATATTGCTGTAATTAAGCCTTCTTCAAAAGATGAAATATTGATCAAGCATATAGCTGCAAAACTCTATGAATGGGATGTGTCCATTCAAAATCATATTTCCTTCGCAGAAAGACTCAATAACTGTGACGCATACATAGCTACCGGGAGCAATAATTCGAGTAGGTATTTTGAACAATACTTTGGCAAATACCCTCATATCATAAGAAAGAATAGAACATCAGTGGCAGTGCTAGATGGAAAAGAAAGCATTGATCAATTAGAAGCTTTGGCAGATGATGCTATGCTTTTTTTCGGATTAGGCTGTAGGAATGTGACTCAATTATTGGTTCCAAAAAACTATGATTTTATTCCATTGTTGAATGCTTTGAAAAAGTATGAAGGATTTATGGAATACCATAAATACAAACATAATTTCGATTACCATTTAGCTTTACTCATTATGGGTGGAAAGTATTACATGAATAATGATTCAGTAATTCTAACCATCAACGAATCGCCGTTTTCACCAGTTAGTCAGATCAATTATTTTGCTTATGAAAATGAAACCGATTTAAAGGAACTTTTGAACAAAAATGATATGATTCAATGTATTGTTGGCAATGGGTATACTCCTTTTGGAATGGCCCAACAACCTGGAATAAACGATTACGCAGATGGAATTGACACCATGGCCTTTTTATCAGCTCTTTCTAATTGACATTTTTACTTGAGTCAACATGAATTTTTGGCGGAAATTTAAAAACATTTGTTAAATGGTACAATTGGAGATCAGTATTTTAAACTGCTTTGTTTATTTGTTATCAAAAAGGCATAAAATTTGACTAATATTACCTTAAATAAATACAACCTATGAATTGGAAAAATGGAATTGCCATTATTGCGATCAGTGCTACAACAGCATTAGCAAGTGTTTGGGGCTTTGGAAAATATGCAGAATATCAGCGTATTGGTATACAAGAGCCCGGTAAATTACCCGTTAATTATGCTGGATTTTTAGGAAATAATGCAGGTCAGGGGCCGGTTGATTTTACAGCGGCTGCATCTAGTGCAACTCCTGCCGTTGTTCATATTAAAACAAGAACAAAAGCAAAACAAATTAGCAGTAATCAACAAAGACAAAGAAACCCTTTCGCTGACATGTTTGGGGATGATTTTGGTGACTTTTTTGGAGGTGGACCAAGAGTACAACCAGAACAAAGAGCTAGCGGTAGTGGTGTACTTATTACTGAAGACGGATACATTGTAACCAACAACCATGTTATTGATGGATCGGATGAAATCAATGTAACATTGGCCAATAAAAAATCTTATAAAGCAACATTAATCGGACAAGATCCAAATAGTGATCTGGCTGTTATAAAAATTGAAGGGAAGACCTTTCCATACATGATCTACGGAAACAGCGATGAAGCTAAATTGGGCCAATGGGTGATGGCTATAGGATATCCTTTTAATTTAGATGTAACTGTTACTGCTGGCATTATAAGTGCTAAATCCAGATCCATAGGCATCAACGATCGCCAAGGATCTTCACCTGTTGAATCTTTTATTCAAACTGATGCTGCGGTGAATCCAGGCAATAGCGGTGGCGCATTGATTAATACTGCCGGAGAATTAGTGGGAATAAATTCTGCGATCGCATCTCCTACCGGGTCATATGCTGGATACTCTTATGCTATCCCAGTAAATATGGTGAAGAAAATTGTAACAGATATTGTAAAATTCGGAACTGTTCAAAGAGCATATATTGGCATCAGTTATCCTAAAGACAATTTATCTGATGAAGAAAAAAGAGAGATTGAAAAAGAAATTGGCACTTCTTTAAAAGAAGGGGAAGGTGTTTATACATTAAGCGTTCCTGAAGGTGGAGCTGCTGCCATTGCAGGTTTAAAGAAAGGCGACTTGATCACAAAAATTAATGGAGTGGCCGTAACAAGTGGCGCCGAATTACAAGAGCAGGTGGCCAGATTCAAACCAGGTGATAAAATTACAGTGAACTATAGAAGAGCCGGAAAAGACAATATTGCCAATATCACTTTAAAGAATAAAGCTGGTAATACTGATGTAGTTAAAAACACGACTGCAATAGACAAATTAGGAGGAGAATTAACCAATCTGGACAAAAAAGTTGCAGCAGCCAACGAAGTAACTGGTGGCGTATTGGTAAAAAAAGTAGGGACTGGATTATTGAGCAAGAGTAGAATGGAAGATGGTTTTGTTATTACCGCGATCAATGGTAAAACAATCAACAATCTCGACGAATTAAAAGAAGCCCTAAATGTTATTAAGAACGGCAATATTCGCTTAGACGGATTTTATCCAGGTTTTGAAGGAAAATACACTTATCCTTTGAAAATGACTGAGGAGTAAGTCATATTTAAGGTAGTAATTACAAGAAGTAAGGCATATAATAAAAGAATGGCAAACAAAAATTCGAGCCTTTCAAAAATTCCGAAGGGATTTTTGGGCAGCGAGAATTTGTTTGCCATTTGTTATTATTGGATTCTTTCGTAAACAATATATTCCCCTGCTTGCAATTCAAAGCTGGCTTTTTGTTCAAACTGAAATTCCAGGTTAGAAAAAACGTTTCTAAAGGTTCCCTTCAACCATTCGTGGTCAATGTGAATTTGTAGTCGGTTCTGATTCGACACATTCAATAATACCATCACCAAACAGTCTCCTCTTCGCCTAAAAAATGCCATCAATTCATTACTATGGTCGGAAGGCAATATAAAAGACTCCCCTATTGTAATTGATTCATTCCTGTTTCGTAATTGCGCCAGAGTAGCATAAAAATTATGCAGCGGGGGCGGGTCGATCCAGTTAATGAGGTCTTTATCAAAAAACTTCAACCTTTTATTATTGGAAGTTTCCTGCCCACTATAGATCATCGGCATTCCATGCCAGGTAAAACAAAATACTGCCCAGGCTTTAGCCGCAACTCCATATTTTTCTATTTCGGTTCCATTCCAGCTATTCTCATCGTGGTTAGATGTGAAAAATAATTTAATGGCATCCTTTGGATACTGGGAATAGGCATGTAAAACATTTTGTATTTCATGTAAACTGCTTTGTTCCTTTTGATATTTTTCGGTTTCATGCATCCACCACCAAGCATATGTTGAATCAAACACTTGATGATAATCAACTACTTCACATTCTGCCAACCAAAACAGTGGTTTGATTATTTCGCAACTCACTCTTACTTGCTGCCAAAAGTCCAAAGGAACTAAATGGGCCATATCACACCTAAATCCATCAATATCACATTCATATACCCAATACCGCATTGCATCAATCAGTTCTGCTCGCATTTCAGCTACTTCAAAATTCAAATCGATTACATCGTGCCAACCGTTTTTCTCTGTAAAATTTCCAAGCTCATCTTTAATATACCAGTTCGGATGCTCAATAGTCCAAGGATGATCCCAACCTGTATGATTGGCTACCCAATCGATGATTACTTTTATATTTAATTCATGCGCTTTGGCAATAAGGGCTTTAAAATCTTCTAATGTCCCAAACTCTTCATTGATAATGGTATAACTACTGCATGCATAATAACTACCTAAACTCCCTTGTCTTACTGCTAGGCTAATAGGAGTGATTGGCATCAACCAAATAATTGAAATCCCCATTTCACTTAAACGAGGAAGATGTTCTGCAAAAGCATTGAAAGTACCCTCAGGAGTATATTGACGAATATTTACTTCATATAAAATTCCCTTATCTGCCCATTCAACTTTACTAAACGATGTTTTCATTTTGTGATTTTTTGAATAAAGAGAAACACCAACTTAGCAAAACAACAATCATGGCACCTGCCACATTAAGCCATAAAAATCCTAATCCAATAATCTGGTATTTATCAAGAAGAAATAAACTAATTACCATTAATTCACCAATAACCGCAGCCCAAAAAACTGCATTGCTGTGTATTTTTTTGAAATAAAAGGCAACTAAAAAAATGCCTAATATAACACCATAAAACAAGGAGCCCAATACATTCACCGCTTCAATTAAACTGCCCATCCCAGTTGCAAACTCTGCTGTAATGATGCAAAAAATACCCCAGCCAAAAGTATAGTATTTAGAAATGCTGTATTCTTTTTCATCTCTAGCTAAATCTGGATTGTCCAAAGTGGAACTACTGAATCTCCTGTGAAAATCGATCATTGTACAGGATGCCAAAGAGTTGAGTGCTGCTGCAATAGAACCCCAGGCAGCCAAGAAGATGATTGCAATTAATAAACCTACTAATCCTTTGGGTAAAAAATCTACTACGAACCTTAAGAAAATATAATTGGTATCATTGGTATCAGATCCTGGGCTAGCTTTTTGAATGATCTTTTTATAATCTGTTTTAAGTTGATTTAACCCAGCAGATCCTTTTTTTATAAGCTCCTTATTTTGTATTGATTGATTTGCCAAGAACAATTCGCTATTTTGTTTTTGAACCAATGCTTGTTGATTAAATTTATTTTTTATCAACAATAATGAATCTTTGTAAGGAGTTGCCATCGCTTTTTCTTCCACCGCTTTATTAAAAAAAACAGGAGATGGATTGAATTGATAAAAAGTAAATAACATCGCTCCCAATAGTAAAATCAAAAATTGCATAGGCACTTTTACAAGGCCATTCATCAATAGTCCCACCCTGCTCTCAGTTGTATCTTTTGCAGTCAAGTACCTACCTACTTGAGATTGATCTGTTCCAAAATAAGAAAGTGCTAAAAAGAAACCACCAATAACACCACTAATAATATTATATCGGTCTTTCCAATCGAATCCCTGATCAGTAAATCCAGTAGTAATCACATTCATCTTTCCTGATGCTCCGCTGATGGCCAAAGCATCTGAAAATCCAATATTATCTGGCAGATGATGTACAATTAAATACCCTGCAATAAACATTCCGATAAATATGATTCCCAATTGTAACTGTTGGGTATAGGCAACAGCTTTGGCACCGCCACTCACTGTATAAACTATTAATAGGCCACCCATTACTATATTGGTATAAAATATATCCCAACCCATTAATGAAGAAAGAATAATAGAGGGTGCATAAATACTGATCCCTGTAGACAACCCTCTTGAAATTAAAAATAATGAAGAAGTAAATATTCTTGTTTTAACATCAAATCTTTGTTCTAAAAATTCATAAGCAGTAAATACTTTCAATTTGCTAAACAACGGAACAAATGTGATACATAGAATGACCATAGCAATTGGCAGTCCAAAATAATACTGCACAAAGCGCATACCGTCTGTAAATGCTTGACCTGGTGCCGACAGAAAAGTAATGGCACTTGCTTGTGTTCCCATTATACTGAGCAATACCAAATACCAAGGCATACTCCGGTTACTTAAAAAATAGCCTTCCAGATTTTTTGTTGTACGACTTTTGTATAAGCCATATGCTATAATCCCCACGAGGGTAAAAATCAAAACTATCCAGTCGATTTGGCTCATTGGTAGAATTTAGTTAACCAAATAAAAAAGCAAATAAGCAACATCAAGATGCTTATTACAAAGAAGTACCAGCGATTCCAGGTTTTAAATAAAGGAACTTTGGGTTGCATTTATTTTAATTTAGTATTTACAATTCCGCCTGCTAATAAACCCAAGGCCAAACCAATAATCAAACCAATCTTAACATTCTTAATAAAAAAGCCAATTGCAACTCCTATTAATACAATGGTAAAGAATCCAATTTTTCTGCGTTGTTGCATAGTGACTATTTTGAAGAAGGCAAACCGATAATATTGGCCAATAATTTATACGCACCCAAATTTCCAGCAGGTAATTGGCGGAACAGCACCAAACTTACATAAGTGATATTGCCTTTGCCATATTTTGCTGTGATTAAACTTCCGTTAGAAGGCTTCTCCCCTGCATCGTTCATACTGATCAATGCTTCGTAAGGTGCCGCAATTGGATCAGCCTGGTAAGTACTTCTTTCCTGTATCCATCCATCAAAATCTTGATCAGTAATTTTATTAGGGAAATTAAACATAGCATGATCAGGAAGAAGAAAATTCACTATCGCATTTTCTTCGGTTACTCTTATTCCACTCATACTAAATGGATAAGGACCTACTTTTACTTTCTTCAAACCAACCTGATTACTTTTAAGGTATTGAACTACCAAATGACCTCCATTGTTTACAAATCTATTCAACACTTCATTTTTGGTTGTTAGCCATTCGTAAATATTAAATGCCCTAATTCCCAAAACGATAACATTGTATTTTTTAAGTTCTGCATCTGTGATATCCAATTCCCTCAAATAAGTAACAGGATAACCTAATTGCTCTAGTGCTTCAGGAACCAGATCTCCTGCCCCAATTATATAACCCACTTTTTTAGGACTAATCACTACTTTTTCATCAATCACCGCTACCTTATCTTCAAAGAAATAATTGATTGATGGAATATGGTCGTATTTGATTGTTTTCAAGAAATGAGTATAGGATTTTGTTTTTCCGTTCAATGCATAAGTAATTGCAGCAGAAATTGATTTTGTTTTTACTGCACCAAGAACAGATTTAAGTTCGATTGGATAAGCATATACAGAACCCTGTTCAACCGTTAAAATAGTATCTTTCGAATAAAACACTTTTTCATTATCATCCTTCAATTGGATCGTAACTGGTAAGTTATTGGCACTAAAATTAGTTTTGTATTGAAGCAATAATGAGGCAGGTGATAATTTTTTGTTGCCAACTTGTTCCACATTGGTAAGCAACACTTGTTTATCTAATGAAATCACTACCGGTGGAATTACCGTAAGGGGTTGATAAACTTCTCCTCTAACCGGATCAACAAACTTATATTGCACTGGTCTGTTTACAATAAAAGAAATTCCGTTGATACTAAATACAAATCTTGCACTGAATGCAGGATCAGACTCTGCTTTGCCCACCATTTGTTGATCATCAATTACAAAATTTCCGATCCCTTCTATAGACTTATTCAACCAGTAAGGTTGTGAAACTGGTGTAGAAGCAGCAACAGTAAAAGATTTATTGAAACTATAATTGTTATTTACCAATGGCTTCAAATTAAATGTTGAATCATAGGATTTGTCTGGAGAAGTATTCAATAAGATTTGATCCAATTGAATATTTACATTATTCCTTTTATTTATAAATAAACTAACATTGAGTTTTTCTCCTGGAACAGCATACTCTACATCTGTTGTTGCTTCCAAAAATAAACCACTGCAGGCTATGATGAGGTCTTCAATTTCTTGTTTCTTTTTGTACCACCAAATTTCACGGTATTGAATGCCTTGCAAATATTGATACAATGATACCAGTGCATCTACCGATTTTTCAGGATGTTCAAATTGATAGTTTTGAATAAGCTGATCAATTTTTTGCTGAATGATAACACCATCTTTAGGAATACGAGACCAGTCGGTAATAATTCCATCCATCAGATCCTTTTTGGCTGAATCTCCAGCCAAAGTGGTAAAATACTCAAATACAGGCCCCTTTCTTCTAGGTCTTCCTTCACCCTGACTTTTGTGCATACTTCTTGCTTCACCTCCAATTTCACCATAATTTTTTCCAAGCATTGAATTGTACACTCCGGCATCAATCTTTAATTGATTTTCGCTGGTTGTATTGGCTCCTCCAAAATTAAAAGTGTTCCATAACAATCGCTTTGCTTTCCATACACTAACACCTTGCTTTAATTGTTCTGGAAAACGATTTGGATCAGCTGCTGCTGCAAAAGCTTCCTGAGATAAAATAGCAGATCCTGAATGATTACCATGTCCTGCCCTGGCATCTCCTGGGAAACGATTGATAATAATATCAGGCTGGAATTTTCTGATCACCCAAACGATATCGGATAATACTTTTTGTCTATTCCAGAATCGAAGTGTTTCATCAAATGTTTTACTAAAACCAAATTCATAAGCGCTACTAAAATATTGCTCAGCACCATCCATTCTTCGCGCTGCCAATAATTCTTGCGTTCTAATTAAGCCAAGTTCAATTCCTTGTTCTGGACCAATTAAATTTTGTCCTCCGTCTCCCCTGGTTAAACTTAAATAAGCTGTTCTAAAATTTCTTTCTTTTGCCAAATAAGGCAAAAAGCTATTATTCTCATCATCTGGATGCGCTGCCACATAAAGAACAGATCCCAATACATTCAACTTTTTAAGTTGAACATAAATTTCTGTGCTATTATATACTGGTGGTGTTTGACCAACAACTGGAGAGAAAGAAACAGTAATTGCAATTAGTAAAATTGCAATTAGATTATTTTTGAACATAGCGTTGTTTTATCCTTGAAATGAAGTTATACATGAATGATCAGATCATATGGCCGTTCATCAAAAATTGAAATAAAGAATCATTATTTTTTTGCCAAGAATTGCTTTATCTGTTGATGAACAGCATCACTCAATGGCACATTTGGCATTCTCAAATAATTTTCGATTAAGCCCTGCTCTACCATAAAAGCTTTCACTCCTGCAGGATTGTTTTCTGCAAACATTAGATCGTAGGCTTCAATTAATTGATCATTGATCTCTTTAGCCGCGATATAATTTTGTGCCAAGCAATTTCTTACCATATCAGCAAACAATTTCGGATATGCATTTGCAGCAACACTAATCACACCTTCCATTCCACAGGCCATTTGAGGGAGTGCTAAAGCATCGTCTCCACTTACCACTAAGAAGTCTTTAGGCATGTCTCTTAGTATTTGCATACACTGGGCCATATCTCCACTTGCTTCTTTGATTCCGATAATATTGTCGATATCATTGGCTAACCGCAATGTAGTAGAAGCACTCATATTTCTTCCCGTTCTACCTGGTACATTATATAAAATTATTGGCTTGGGCGAAGCTGCAGCCACCATTTTGTAATGCTGATAGATTCCTTCCTGTGAAGGCTTATTATAATAAGGAGAAGCACTTAATACTGCTGCAGCTTTATCTAAAGGAAAATGAGATAGATCATGAATTAGATCCGCAGTATCATTCCCACCAATACCTACTACAACTGGCAATCTATCAGCTACTTTTTCATAAGTATAATGCAGGATATCTAATTTTTCTGGATTGCTTAGCACAGGGGTTTCTCCTGTAGTAC
>REAV01000191.1 GCA_004294465.1 Sphingobacteriia bacterium
ATTATAAATTATGAATTGATCAAATTAGGATCGAATGCCAATAATGGCGAAGTATACCAGGCAATTGTTCCTGCAGGTGCATGGTTTGCATCTGAATCGAATGGAGCTTATTCATTTGTAGGTTGTACGGTTGCTCCAGGATTTGATTTTGCAGATTTTGAATTGGCAGAAAAAAACGCGTTGATGAGTTTATATCCTCAGCACATCCATTTAATTGAAAGATTGTGCAGGTAATTATTTGGAATTATAATGAATCAACAAATAACCTATAACAGATAACAAAACGATGGCAAGTACTGCAATGATCAACCATTGCTGGTCTTTAATGCCTCTGCGCTTTTTTATTTTGTCTTTTTTGGAACTGGCTTTTTTGAGTTGCTGATTGAGCTGTTCTTTTATTTGTAGTATTTTCTTTTTTTCTCCTATTGCTTGCAATCCTTCAATGGCATCATCTACAAAAGCGGAATCAGCCA
The DNA here is from genome assembly GCA_004294465.1 of Sphingobacteriia bacterium. Taxonomy (GTDB): domain Bacteria; phylum Bacteroidota; class Bacteroidia; order Chitinophagales; family Chitinophagaceae; genus Sediminibacterium. Next base: position 474 of record REAV01000191.1, read on the forward strand.
TTTGGGCTTCAATGGCATGCATTTCGGAATCAGAAGCTTTTCCTTCTAAATATTTTAAAAGGTCATGCTCATTCATCTCCTCGCTGTTGGATAATATATTTTTTAAATCGCTCATTGTAATGGTTGCTTTTTAACCATTAATAGTTTTAAATTTCTTTTACCGTTTTGTATATGACTCTTCACTTGTAAAACACTCATGCCAGTTGCATCGCTAATGGCTTGATAACTTTGTTTCTGTAAGTAGAATAAAGTTATACAAGTTTGTTGTTCTTTGTTTAATTCGGTAATACAAGTTTCTAATAAGGTTAAATTCACTTCCTTCAAATGATGATCTTGCCAATCATTGGTATCCTCTACAAGCGGCGCATTATCGGCTAATGGAAGGCTTGTCTTTTGATCTCTCAATTGCATCAGGCAATGGTTACAGGCCACTTTATAGAGCCAGCTTTTTGGATATTGAATGGGGTATTTACCCATTTCATTCAACGCTTTTAAGAATACTTGTTGTACAGCATCTTTTGCTGCTTCTTCATGCTTTAAATACTTCATACAAACCCCGAGTAATAACAAAGTATATCGCTCCAATAAAACACCCAGCCACTCTTTATTTTGATCGTTTTGATAACGTTCAATTAATTGGTTGTCGGTAATATGTTGAAATTGGTTCCTGCTCACAAGTTAAAATAAGCATTTTGTCTTAGATGCAAAGCAGCTAAATTTCCATAACTTACAGTAAATTTTTTGAATGGCATATATGATGGTATTGGTTGCAGTTGCCCCTTTAAGGGCTGAAGCTGCACATAGATCTGAAATGGTGAGTTCATTATTATTTGGTGAAGTGGTGGAAGTACTTGATCAATCAGGCGACTTTTATCAGATCAGGTGCATGTACGATCAATATGAGGGATGGTGCCAAAAAACCCAATTATTGGCAATAAGCAATGACCTTGTGGTCAATCAATCCAAAGATATTGCTGCCGAATTTTCTAATTTACTCGATGTGAATGGAACAGATATGCAAATTCCGATTGGCGCTTCCCTGGGTTTATTTCAGGATAAAAAATTGACCATCGGAAAATTTCAGTTTGCATATAAAGGCGCCATTGCAAAACCCAATCCAACATTATTTACGGCAGATTACATCAAGCATATCGCTATGATGTATTTACATGCTCCTTATTTATGGGGCGGACGTTCTGTATTTGGAATTGATTGCAGTGGATTTACTCAACAGGTGTTTCGATTCTTTGCTAAAACATTACCAAGAGATGCATACCAGCAAGCAGTGTTAGGGGAAGTGGTTGGGTTTTTGCAAGAGGCCCAATGTGGCGATCTGGCTTTTTTCGATAATGCTGAAGGTAGAATTACCCATGTAGGTATTATGCTCAATTCGCAAACCATTATTCATGCATCAGGAAGAGTAAGAATTGACGCCATTGATAATGTTGGTATTATTAGTGCTGATACGGGAGAAAGAACCCATCAACTGCGCATCGTTAAACGTTACTAGCTCAGCTAAAAGCATAATAAACAAAAATCCCTCCTGAGTGCAAGAGGGATTTTTTATATAAGATGGTAAAAAACTTAATTACATAATGTCCATGGCTTTGGCAAAATAAGTAACTGTGCCAGGCAATGCCAACCAGAAAAATTCGCGGTATACTACCAGTAAAGTGATCATTATAGCTAACCAGAAAAAGCACAAAGCCCAATATTTCGCTGTAGATTGTTTTGCTTCCATGAATTTATTTTTTGCAAATATAAGGTGGCTTCATCAATCTTCCATTGATTGAGCCTGGGATTGTTGAATTTTTGTGGATTCAGTCGGTTTTGGGCCACCAGATTTTTCAAAAAACAGCATTTTAATAGCAATAAGCATTAAAATCACCGCAAATACCTTTTTCATTTTTTCGTCGCTAATGCTTAAAGCCAGCTTACTTCCGAATAATCCTCCCACTACAAATGCAGCTGCAACAATGAGTATATAATTTACATTGATATAACCTTGCTTATAGTATTGAAGTACGGCCAATATACCTACTGGCAAGAGCAAAATACCCAAGGATGTTCCTTGAGCAGCTTTTTGGGTAAATCCTAAAAATACAACCAATGCGGGAACAATAATAATACCTCCACCAATACCAATTAATCCACTAAGGAATCCAGCAACAAGGCCAACAACAATCAATAAAACAATAGTTGTAAAAGTCATTTGATTATTTTACGAAAGTGGTTTTGTAAAATTCAATAGCTTCTTCGATAATAGCCAATGCTTTTGCTTTATCGCCAAAGTCTTCAACTACCACTGTTTTATTTTCTAACTTCTTATACTCTTCAAAGAAATGCCTCAATTCATCAAAAAAATGTTTAGGTAATTCTTCAATATTATTATAATGGTTTACACCCGGATCGTTTGCAGCTACTGCAATGATCTTATCATCCGGATCTCCCTGGTCTACCATCTGCATCACACCAATTACTTTGGCATCCATAATGGTTAATGGTTGAACAGATAAAGAAGTAATTACCAGAATATCTAATGGGTCTTTATCGCCACCATAAGTACGTGGAATGAATCCATAATTAATAGGGTAGTAGAAAGAAGAAAAAATCACACGGTCTAATTTTAAAAGGCCGGTTGGTTTATCAATTTCGTATTTGCAACGAGAGCCTTGAGGAATTTCTATAATCGCATTAACTACTCTTGGTGCATGATCTCCGTATGATACACCATGCCAAGGATGAACAACTGTTTGTGGTTCCATAAGAATGATTTTATTTGGTAAGCCAATAGCCAATCGCTACAGCAATGAGTCCTAAAATTAGTGTACCTCCGGCATAAACACAAAAATGAGTATATCGTTGTTGATTCAGTAATTGCAAATTCTCCCAGGCAAATGCAGAAAATGTAGTAAACCCACCGCAGATACCTGTTGCTAAAAATAATCTCCAGGAATCTGCATTCGCTTGTTTGGCCGACCATCCCATAATGATTCCTATCAATAGCGAACCAATAATATTCACCAGCAAAGTAGCATAAGGGAATTGGGTTGATTTGATACCAATAGCTGCCAGGTATCGCATGATAGAGCCAATCATTCCTCCCAGACCCACTAATGCAATTTCTTTCATACCATTATTGCTTAAATGTTTTTTTATAATCTACCAACCAGTTAGCTTCTCTTTTAATGATGTATAATTCTTTGCTGGTAGTATCTGAGCTAAGACTATAGTATAATGTTACTGTTGAATCGTTCGGTTCCTGAACAGATTTTATATTGATGGAAGCCGTTCTTAGTTCTTGTCTTCCTTCTTTGTCTTTTTCCCGATAACTGGCTTCAGTTGTTTTCAAAAATTGCTCATTGGTAGCATCGGGTAATAAATAAAAATGGGCTTTTATAAAATCACCCTTTAAACAACCATCAATAAATTCTCTTCCTGCATCCAGTCCATTTTCTGCAGGTAAAAATGATTCTTGCTTTCCACCGCAAGAAAATAAAAATACAATCAACCCCAATAATATAAAATGCTTTCGATTCATTGGGCTAAGTTAATCATTTAGAATGGTAAGTAATAGGGGGTTAGTAATATGCGAAATTCGGGACTGTATTCCTTGTTGATTTTGATGACTATCGAGTCTGTTTTTATTGTTGCTTGGGTTCTGCTAAGCAATAGCATTGTTCTGAATGGCGAATGTTTTTCTGTTTGATGAACATCGGTAGATTGGTGTAAATAAAAACCTTTCTTTTCTGCCATTGCCAGAAAAGGAGCTTTTCTTTCAAAGGGCAACAACAGGGCAAAATGCCCTTTAAGGGTAAGCAATTGATCAACCGAATCAATCAATTCTTTTAATGTAAGTGCTTCGCTATGATGAGCTATATTTTTATTATTATCCGGGCTTTTTAAATCTTGTTCATAGAAAGGAGGGTTGCTAATGATCAGATCATACAAGGGTTCAGTTTTTTTGAAATCTTGCAGGGCAATATGCATCAGTTTTATACGGTCCTTCCAGGGCGATGCTTTGCAATTCGCTACAGCTTGCATTGCAGCGCCAGTTTCCATTTCAATTGCATCAATATGCGCCGAACTTTCCTGGGCCAGCATTAAACTCAATAGCCCCGTGCCTGCTCCAATATCCAATATACTTGTAGGAGCAATATCAAGTTCATTGAATTTTGCAGCTGTCCATGCGCCAAATAAACAGGCATCTGTACACACTTTCATGGCACACTGATCCTGTTCCACCCTAAACTTGTTGAATTCAAAATAATGGTTCGGCATTCATTATTGATTAATGCCTTCCAGCGCAAATAGAAATGCATAATTCAATGCAATGTCTTTCAAATAATCAAACCTTCCTGAAGCGCCTCCATGCCCGAATTCCATATTGGTATGCAGCAATAAAACATTCTTGTCTTTTTTGGTGGCCCTCAATCGGGCAACCCATTTTGCTGGTTCAAAATATTGAACCTGACTATCGTGCAATCCGGTTGTTACCAATAAATTAGGATAATCTTTGGCTTCCACATTTTCATAAGGAGAATAACTCTTCATGTATAAATAAGCTTCTTTATTATTTGGATTACCCCACTCATCATATTCATTGGTAGTTAATGGAATACTTTCGTCGAGCATGGTATTGACTACATCTACAAAAGGCACTTGTGCAATGGCACCATGAAATAAACTGGGTGCCATATTTACCACGGCTCCCATCAGTAATCCACCTGCGCTACCACCTTGTGCATACAAATGTTCCGATGAAGTATACCCCTGACTCACTAAATATTTTCCGCAGTCTATAAAATCGGTAAACGTATTTTTCTTTTTCATCAGTTTTCCATCTTCGTACCACTGCCGACCTAGATCTTCTCCGCCTCTGATATGGGCAATCGCAAAAGCAAATCCACGATCAAGCAAACTCAATCTGGTACCACTAAAACTGGCATCCATGCTGATTCCATACGAGCCATAAGCATATAAGAGCAGGGGAGCCATTCCATTTTTTTCGAACCCTTTTTTATAAACAATCGAGATTGGAATATTGGTTCCATCTGCCGCAGTTGCATTGAGTCTTTCAGTAACATATTGTTTTGCATCATAGCCACCCAATACTTCTTGTTGCTTCATGAGCTTTTTATCTTTGCTCACTAAATGGTAATCATACACCGATGCAGGTGTTGTTAAAGAAGTATAGCTGTATCTGAGCGTGGTGCTATTGTATTCTGGATTCGAATTAAATGAAGCAGTATATGCAGCTTCACCAAAATCGATATAATGTTCTTCAGTACTATTGAGCTTGCGCACCCTTAATTTAACCAGGCCATTCTTTCTTTCATTCACCACAATGAACTGATTGAATTCTTCTACACCTTGTATCAATACATCTTTTCTATGTGGAATGATTTCTTTCCAACTGCTCATAGAAGTATTATCTAGCGGGCATTCCATCAGTCTGAAATTCAACGCATCTAAATTGGTACGAATTAAAAATTTATCTTCTAAAGCAACTACATCATACAATACATTTTTAATTCTTGGTTGAAATACCTTGAATGCTGCTGAAGGAGTATTGGCATCGATCATTCTCCATTCAGAAGATAGCGTTGCTTGTGAAACGATATAAATATATTTTCCGTTTTTGGTTTTACTCACACCAATATAATTACTCTTATCAGTTTCTTCATACACAGTAATATCAGTAGCTGAACCTAGAGTATGTTTCTTTATTTTTTCTGATAATAAAGAAACCGGATTATTGGAAGTATAAAAAATAGTTTGATTGTCATTGGCCCAGGTTGGGTCCCCGCCAGTTCCAGCTATGGCATCTTTATAAATTTCTCCTGTGGTTAAATTCTTAATATGAATGGTATATTGTCTTCTGGAAACCTCATCTACTCCATAGGCCAGCAACTGATTGTTTTCGCTGATAGAAAATCCAGAAACACTGTAATAAGCTTTTCCCTTTGCCATTTCATCTACATCCAGTAAGATTTCTTCTGGTGCTGTTAAGCTTCCTTTTTTTCTGCAATATTTATAATATTGTTTTCCTTCATCGGTTCTTGAATAATAATAATAGCCATTTTTAAAAACAGGTACACTCTCATCTTTTTCTTTGATCCTCGCCTTCATTTCTGTAAACAATTTGGCTTGCAAATCTTTAGTACCGCTGAGCATAGAATCGGTATAGGTATTTTCAGCAGTTAAATAGTCAACTACTTTGGTACTGTCTGGCCCCTTCTTAAAAAAATCGATCATCCAGTAATAATTATCAATTACGGTATCGCCATGAATGGTTCTAGTATGTGGCTGAATGCTAGCTACTGGGGCTTTTAAATCCGGCCATTGATAGGCTTCTTTTTTCATTTTTTTATCGGTATTACATGCGAATAAGCTCGTCATTACAAGTAGAAGTATTGAAAGTTTGCGCATTTTGTTTAATTTAATGGTCAAGGTATTACAAAAACGGGGTTTTTATATTGATTTAGGAAGAAAATAAACTAAATAAAGAATGTTGGTTTTTTGGAAGAAAAATAGGGCAGTGATATTGTATGGAACTGCATTGGCCTTCTTACTTTTTCTGTTAAAATGGATGGAATTGAAATGGTTGCTGTATAGCCATTATATGGATATGTATATAGGTGCTATTTCGATCCTATTTACATTACTCGGCATCTGGTTGGCTAAACAATTAATGAAACCAAAAACCAATACCATCATCGTTGAAAAATGGTTGAATCCAACACCCGTAGAAAATGGGCTGATCAATGAATCTGCAATTGAAAATTTGGGAATCAGTGCCAGAGAAATGGAAGTACTTAACTTAATGGCCAAGGGAATGAGTAATGCTGAAATTGCAGCTGATTTGTATTTATCCATTCCAACCATTAAAACGCATATAGCTAATTTGTTTTTTAAATTGGAAGTGAAAAGAAGAACCCAGGCAATCGAAAAAGCAAAAAGGTTGCAACTGATAGTATAAACGCTGCTACTTTGGTATGATTTACAAGCTGTTTCAATAAAATCATACTTTAGTATGAAGGGTTTTATTAGTTATTCATGCAATTTTGAACAAACTAAAATAAACAACATGATGAAAAAAATTATCTGGACCTATGGCCTTATTGCAGGAGCAATTACCATGGTAAGCATTAGTATCGCAACCGTATTTCATGATCAGATTGGTTTCGACAATGGCATGTATGTTGGTTACTCCATGATGTTACTGGCATTCTCCATGATTTTTGTAGGCATAAAAAACTATCGAGACAACTACAACCAGGGAGTAGTTGGTTTTGGTACTGCTTTTAAAATGGGCTTGTTCATTACATTAATTGCATCTACCATTTATGTGCTAACATGGTTAGTGGTCTATTATAATTTTATTCCCGATTTTATGGATAAATATGCTGCTTATGAAACAGATAAAATGAAAGCAGCTGGTGCTACTACTGCAGAAATACTCAATCACACAAAAGAAATGGCTGATTTTGCCCTTATGTATAAAAATCCATTTGTAAACGCAGGGATGACTTATATGGAAATTCTTCCAGTAGGTTTATTGGTGAGTTTAATTTGTGCGCTCATTTTAAAAAGAAAAACCGCAGCTTCATAAATTCGGTTGAACCTCGATTAACCATCATTACTGCAAATAAAAAACCTTGAATCTTTCGGTTCAAGGTTTTTATTTTATAAAGCTTTCAAACTTATTTTTCAGCTACTAAACTGGCAACTAAATATTCCTGATTCAATCGGGCAATATTGCTGATCGAAATTTCTTTAGGGCAAGTTGCTTCACAAGCACCCGTATTGGTACAAGCTCCAAATCCTTCCTTATCCATTTGCGCCACCATGTTTAATACACGTGAATGACGTTCTGGTTCTCCCTGAGGTAATAATGCCAAATGAGAAACCTTGGCACTTAAGAACAACATAGCAGAACTGTTTTTACATGCTGCCACACAAGCACCGCAACCAATACACATGGCAGCTGCAAATGATGCATCTGCTTTGTCTTTGTTGATTGGCAATGAATTTCCATCAACTGCATTACCTGTATTCACACTCACATAACCACCCGCTTGAACAATTCTATCGAATGCAGAACGATCTACCATCAAATCTTTAATTACCGGGAAAGCAGTTGCTCTCCATGGTTCTACCACTACGGTATCTCCATCATTAAAAGCACGCATATGTAATTGACAAGTGGTGTTAGCCTGCCATGGTCCATGCGGTTTTCCGTTGATGTACATAGAGCACATGCCACAAATTCCTTCTCTGCAGTCATGGTCGAATGCAATAGGCTCTTTGCCTTCAACAATTAATTCTTCATTCAACACATCAATCATTTCCAGAAAAGACATTTCAGTGGAAATATTTTTCACAGGATATGATTCAAATTGACCTTTTGCTTGACTGTTTTTTTGTCTCCAAACTTTAACGGTGAGATTCAAATTATTGTGTTCCATTATGTAAAATTTGTCAGTTAGAATTTGCTATTGATTTATTTGTATGAACGCTGTGAAGGTTTTACTACATCATATATCAATGGTTCTTTGTGTAAGTTCCACTCATGTTCTGCTTTGTATTCCCAAGCAGCTACATACATATAATTAGCATCATCACGTAAAGCTTCTCCTTCAGGTGTTTGATACTCTTCCCTGAAATGTCCGCCGCAACTTTCATTTCTATTCAATGCGTCTACACACATTAGTTCTCCCAGTTCAATGAAATCAGCAACACGGTTGGCTTTGTCTAATTCAGGATTCATCTCATTGATAGATCCCGGAATTCTTACATCCGACCAGAATTCTTTTTTCAAAGCCTGCACTTCTTTAATGGCTTGTTCCAATCCTTCCTTAGTTCTGGCCATGCCACATTTATCCCAGATTATTTTTCCTAAACGCTTATGAAAACTTTCAACCGTTTGCTTTCCTTTAATATTCATCAACAGATTAATTCTGTCAGAAACTGCTTTTTCAGCAGTTTCAAATGCAGGATGTGAAGTTTCAACAGCTTTGCTATAGATTTCATCTGCCAATGAATTACCCAATGTATAAGGGATAACAAAATACCCATCTGCTAACCCTTGCATCAATGCAGAAGCACCTAAACGGTTAGCACCATGATCACTGAAGTTTGCTTCACCCAATGCATACAATCCTGGAACAGTTGTTTGTAATTCGTAATCTACCCATAATCCACCCATAGTATAATGCACAGCAGGGTAGATACGCATTGGTACTTCGTAAGGGTTCTCTCCAGTAATCTTTTCGTACATATCAAAAAGGTTACCGTATTTTTCTTTCACCACTTGCTTACCCATGGCGATAATTTCTTCCATAGGAACATTGGATCTTCCTTCTTTACCTGCTTCAATTTTTCCGTAACGTACAATAGCATCGGCATAATCTAAATAAACTGCTTGCTTACTTGTACCCACACCATGTCCTGCATCACATCTTTCTTTTGCAGCTCTCGAAGCCACATCACGTGGTACTAAATTTCCAAATGCAGGATACCTTCTTTCTAAATAATAGTCTCTTTCTTCTTCAGGTATATCAACAGCTTTTCTATTATCTCCTTTTACTTTTGGTACCCAGATTCTTCCATCATTTCTCAATGATTCTGACATCAAGGTTAATTTACTTTGATGATCTCCACTCACTGGAATACAGGTAGGGTGGATCTGTGTGAAACATGGATTGGCAAATGTGGCTCCTTGCTTATGTGCTTTCCAAGCAGCAGTTACATTGCTTCCCATTGCATTGGTAGATAGATAAAATACATTACCATAACCACCAGTACACAATAACACCGCGTGTCCAAAATGTCTTTCTAAATTTCCTTTTACCAGATCACGTGCAATAATACCTCTTGCTTTTCCATCGATCTTAACTACTTCCAACATTTCATGGCGGGTATACATGGTTACATTACCCAATGCCACCTGACGTTCTAAAGCCTGATATGCACCTATCAATAATTGCTGACCAGTTTGTCCGGCAGCATAAAAGGTTCTTTGTACCTGTGTACCTCCGAATGAACGGTTACTTAATAATCCACCATATTCGCGCGCAAATGGAACTCCCTGTGCAACACACTGGTCAATTATATTTCCACTCACTTCTGCTAAGCGATGTACATTGGCTTCACGTGCTCGATAGTCTCCACCTTTAATGGTGTCATAAAATAAACGGAAAACACTATCACCATCATTCTGGTAATTCTTTGCTGCATTGATTCCACCTTGTGCAGCAATAGAATGCGCTCTTCGAGGAGAATCCTGAAAGCAAAATGCTTTTACTTTATAACCTAATTCGCCCAATGAAGCTGCTGCAGAAGCACCAGCCAAACCAGTTCCCACTACAATTACTTCCAGCTTTCTTTTATTCGCAGGGTTAACCAATTTGCAGTGTCCCTTATAGTCGGTCCATTTATTGTCTAATGGCCCTGAAGGAATTTTAGCATCTAACATAGATCCTTTGATTTATGATAATTAGAATATACTTGAATAATTAACCGATCCAACCCATAATAAAACTTACAGGCATTAAAATAAATATGGCTGCAATAATGATGGCGTAACCATATCCAATACTAATGAGCATGGTATTATAACGCTTATTATGAACACCCAATGTTTTAAAAGCACTTTGAAATCCATGAGCCAGATGGTAGGCCAATGAAATACATCCCAATGCATATACTACCACTATCCACCACTCAGTAAATGTTGCTTTCATCAAGCCAAACATATTGTGCATCACTACTCCATTGTAAGTAACTTCTTCTTCCAATCCTTTTCCAGTAAATCGGGCAGAAACCCAAAAATGATACAAATGCAAAATGAGGAAAATCAAAATAAGTGTTCCTAAAAGTCCCATGC
>REAV01000192.1 GCA_004294465.1 Sphingobacteriia bacterium
CAAATAATCACAATCAGTCTACAAATCTTCATTACAACCGGGGGGTTACACAATAAATAAGCCTTTAAAAATAACACAAACCATTCTATTATCACATAAAAGAGGCATTAAAATCGGTTATTGTTGCTTTTAGCCTGCTAAATATACATAAGAAATTATTTCAATATTGTTACAGACCCGCTAATTGTTGGTTTGCCATTTTTGGGGTTGACAATATAATAATAGGTACCAATTGGCAAAGGTTTGCCTTTGAATGTTCCATCCCAAGGAGTAGTATAATTAATCGCTTGAAATACCAATTGCCCATAGCGATCATACACATCAACAGTAGCATCTGGATATCGCTCTAAATATTGAATCTTCCAGGTATCATTAATCCCATCTCCATTGGGTGAAAATGCATTGGGCGCTTTAGGTGGCTTTAGTACTAAAATGAAAATATCTTTTGAAGTGGTACAACCTCCATCTCCTGTTAATTGTAAAGTATAAGTGATGTCGTCTGGGGCAGAACAGATTGGATTGGCCAAACTTGGATCATTCAAATAAGTTGGTGGCGTCCATAAATAAGTTAAATTATTTCCAAACAAAGAATCTGGAATCAATGGTATTGGCTCACCAAAAAACAAATTCTGTCTACTACGTAAAAACAATTTGGGATTTGGTAAAACGGTTAATGTAGAGGTTGCTGTATCGCTCCTACACCCATCCGAATTATTAAAATACATACTGATATTTACTATTCCAGAATCAGGAAATTGTTGTCGAGGGCTTTGTAACAAAGACCTACCAGCAGTTCCTAAAGTCCAATTCCAGATTTGTCCTGCACTTGATATACCATTACTCAGATCCTGGAAATTAACCGATTGATTTACACAGATCTGTGTAGCTGATTGAGCAAATTTTGCTTTGGGTTGTGGGAAAACTGAAATTGTTTTTTCTGTAAAATTTACACATGAACCTCCACCAGTAAATGCAACCAAACGTATTGTATAAGTTTGGGCATTGGGTAATTGAAGATCTGGATATTTATGAGCGTAAATTTTATCTGTTAGTGGATCATCGTCTGTATCTTTTTGAGTAGGATTATTTAAATAGTCCCAATAAATTTCCACCCTTGCAATTGCTCCAATATCTACAAAAGATTTGTTTTTTATTTGAATCGGTGCTGGTTGACAAAAAGGACTTGTTCCAACCATTTCAAAATCGGCTTTAGGATTTGCACCATTCACAAAAAAAGGTTTATCTACTTTAATGGAACATCCTGATGTAGCCGTTACTTCCAAGCTTGCAATATAGGGTCCTGGTGCAGGATATTTTACTTGAGGAGCTTTAGCCGTGCTAGTTGCAGGCAATCCTCCAACAAATGTCCATTTTCTTGTGAGCAATGTGCCTGTTCCATCAGCAATTGTACTCTCATCAAGAAATGGAGCAAACGCATCATCCAAACAAATTTTAGGGGTTTTAAAAATGACAACTGGGGTAGGTTTTATGGAAAACAAAGGCTTGAATGGATCACTAGGGCAACCAGTGTTTGATCTTGTAATCAAACTAATGTTTTTAACTCCCTCTGAAGTATATTGTTTGGTTTGAGCTATACCCGTAGTAATTGTATCGATTTTCAATCCATTATCGAAATCCCATATCCATGATTGAATGGTATTGTTATTTGGGCCAGGTACTAAAGTAGAAATATTGGAAAATACAATATCTGTATTCATACAATTAGGTGTAGAAAAATTAAATCGAGCAATGGGCTTATTCGATAATTCTAGCGTTTTGGTAGTTGTTGCTACACATCCAAAATCTGTAATAGAAGTGAGTTTAACAGTGGTAGTAAATGCATTGATATTTCGAGCAACATTCTGTGTGGTAACTTGTGTACCTGAACCGAAATCCCAAAACCATTTATACACTGGCCTTCCAAAACCATTCGTTGAATCACTGAATAAAACACTTGTATTGATGCATCCATTGGTAGATATAGAAAAATTGGCAATAGGCGGATCGTTCACTACAACATTGTCGTTTATTTCTTCATCATTATTATTACTACAACCATCTGATTGTGGAACTACTGAAGTAGCAACAATTTTTATAGGAAAGGTTCCTGTTTTATTAAACTTATATGTATTTGGAATTTCATATACATAAAATGTTTTCCCATTGGATGTATAACTTGAGTCGGGAACTAAGGTAGGCGAACCCGTAGGTCTATACAAATACGGATTGGTTCCTGTAAGATTTGCATTCGTACCAAAATCTACATTGATCTTAGTTGCTATATACGGAACAGTTACTTTTACCCTGAATGGAGCATTGGTACAAGTTGCAGAATAACTTATTCCACTACTTGCAAATTCATTTTTAATGGCAATTGGTGGGTTTAAATCTACAATATTGGTACCTGCATTGTATCCATAGCTTTCAGCAAAACCAAAACCATATGCAATAGCATTGAATCCACTATCTGAATACAAAGCATGTGATGCTCCAGAACTTACAGGAATGATTGCATAGGAATAATTGGGATCCCCTGGGTGAGGTTGAAAACTTACGCCACTTGAACCATCCAATGTAAAACTTGACACACCAACATTCTTAATAATTACATTGATATAACTCTGGTTAATCTGGAAGTTATTGGCAGAATATACAGTGATTTTATTAATGGTTTGTTCAACAGGGCTTAGATAGATCATCTCAGGATCTCCATCCCCAGTATTCCCTTCCACATTTTGAGAAGTACAAAATTGAGCTACCAGTATTGGCTTATCAGATTCTATACTATTAGGGGCTGGAGGATTGGCACCTGACTGATTGCTATTTTTAAACTGATAATAAAACCCATTTTGCAACATAGAAAATGGCAATGGAACTCCATTCAACCTAACTACAGTTGTTGGATCTTTTACACATACCCTGAAAAAATTATTGGGTTGAGAGCCAGTAGGTGCTGTCAAGTATTTAGTACCCCAAGCATTGGATGGAAATGCTTGTGCAATGAAATTATCAGAAGTTTGATTACTGCCACTGGCTCCAATATTCATTTTTCCAGTTCCTGAGAATACCGCAATTGGTTTGCAACCACTGTTCAATCCTGTTGCACTAATTGATCTAATTCTAGATCCTGTTAAATCGGCACCAAAATCACCAGTTGTAGTACCCATCACTTGATAAATCTGGCCTTTATTCAATTTGTTTGGCAATCTTGTTGCCACCCCGACTGGCAAACCATTCAGATTTGGTGCACTAGGAGTAATTTCAATGGTTGTGCTGTCTTCGGTTGCAACAATAAAAAAGAAAGCATTTGAAAAACCCTCATTTGAACTTTGGGTAAAACCAACAGAATAATAATCTTTTCCCAATGTATTGGTTGGAAATAGAACAGAAGCACCTGATACGCTCTGATTGAAATTATGCGCATAAGCTACTATGGAGCGATCGCTGGTTATATGTATACCCTTGTCGGATAAACCAGGTTGTGTTAATCGAACATCCTGAGATCCAGATTTTGGAAGGGCTTCGGTAATGGTTACTTGATTGGCAGTAACTTGATAGGTTTTGGAATATCCCACACCTGGTATTTCAACCAATACATTGGCATTTTGATCCGAAGTAAAATATAAAATTAGATCTTGACCGTTATTTGCAGCTGGTAATTGACCTACAGCCATTCTTACGTGATAAGAGTAACCCAGCCAAAAATCCTTCCCTTTATTCGAAAATTCTTGTGCATAGGAACACAAATAGGTCAATCCCATCAAACAACTCAACATCAGTTTATTCAACTTCATTAATGGTAGCCTGATTTTAGTAGCAGGGTAAGTGTTCTTGTAAAACTACATTTAGTAGCCAAAGTTCAAATATAAGACCCATTATTTTAAGGAATCGTTGCTTTTAAATAGCTTATTGCAGCCGGTCCAGTACAGCATAAAAGGTCAATAATGCTCAAATTTGGTTTAAACCCTATTCGATCTTCAAAAACCTGGGTGTACTTTATGGCCAAGGCTGATTGGTCATAGTTCTTGGGCAATTGATTATTTTTCCTATCCTCCATTAAAATATCGGGGGCTTTTCCATCTAATTGGGAAAGACCAATATCTAGGGGCGATTTTAGCTTTTTCAGCACCCATTGCAGAATGGCCCAATTTAGGTCAAATAGAAAAACAGGCCGATTCTCTAATAAGCCAAAAAGCTCATCTCTGTAAAATTCAAAAAAAGGGGCTCGGTTAAAACAGGCTTCCATCGATCGGCAATGTTGTATAACCCAATTTTCTTTATAAGCAATTTTCACATCCCGAATTGGAGTGTTTTGATTCCTCCCTTTTTCTACAGGTACCGTTAATTGAATCAACCCATTTGCTCCAGGAATGATGCACCTGTTCCTGAAACTCATTTTTTGGAAGCTTTCATATTGGTCAATTTGAATATATGAATTTTCAAACAACATTTTATAGTAGTTAACAGTTCCAAAGTATTGATTTTCAATTAATAATGTTTTCATTCTTTATTCTGTTTAAGCATTCCCCGTTTCTCAATAAAAAATTCAAATTTAGCTAGTTTTTATATTAACCAAATTAATAAATATAATAATATAAAATATTAAAAATCAATGTATTAATTAATAATTATTATGCTAAAAAGAATAGCACAGATTTTGACACCAAAAACTTAATAAAAAACTAAGATTATTAGTATTGATTAGAAGGCAATTTAATGTTAATTTGCAACAAAATAATCACTCCTATAAAATCATTAATTTGAAGACTCCCCTACTTTTAGTTTTTTGCTGTCTGATTTTTATGGCTTGTTCTAAGCCCAAAGAATTTGAATATCGAGATGTTCGGAAAGTAAAATTGAACTCTTTGGGATTTAATCAAAGCACCCTAAGTTTTGAAATAGTCTATTATAATCCTAATCAGTTTGGGCTAGATTTAAGAAAAGTAGACAGCGATGTTTTTATCGACAGCCTTTTTTTAGGCAAATTTCAATTAGATACCATCATGCATATCGATCGAATGAGTGAATTTGCCCTCCCAGCCACCATTCAATTAGACATGAAGAATCTGCTCAAACACTCAGCAAGTATGTTATTCCACAAAGAAGTGCTGATTGAAGCCAGAGGAACTGTAAAAGTGGGTAAAGGCGGTCTTTTTAAGACAGTACCATTCAATTATCAGTCAAAACAAGCGCTGAATCTATTTTAAATACAGTGTCAATCGGCTATATATAACAGTGATTTGTTAATTATAAGGTTGAATATGGCAAGGCTTTTGGGGCAAGGGCCCGCCCCCATCTTCGGAACGCTTACAAATAGGTGGTAGCTTTTTATAGGCTTCTGGCTCTGCTTTTTCGTCGTCGGCATCAAAGCCTGCATTGTTTAAAGCTGTTCGAATGGTGCTTTCATCCGTTCTATCTGGCCAGAATTGGACCTTAATCTCCCCTTGTAGTAAATTGATTTTCCACTGGATCATGCCTGATTCCATATTGGCCTTATTCTCTACAACCAAGTATTTTTCTAATCGCTCCTTGCATTCCCAGCATTTAAGATTCACTGATTTAATGGTTACCCATTGCTGTTTAGGCATTTGAGCCTTTCCAACTAGAACAAACAATATGCAAAGAGAAGTTAAGAAGCATTTCATGTTACACAATTATCGGTTATTGGTCATTGGTTATTGGTTATTAGGATATTATATCTTTTATCTCTTATCTTTTATCTTTTATCTTTTATCTCTTATCTTTTATCTCTTATCTCTTATCTCTTATCTCCCCCATTGTGCTGGGTCTTTACTCCAATCCATTAACAGCGCTTTATTTTCAGGTGTAACAATCCCCTTTTCAACTGCCAATTCAATCATTGTTGCATAATCAGTTAAAGACCTAGTAACAACTCCTGCTTCATGAAAGGCTTTAATGGCATGGTCAAATCCATAAGTGAATATCGACACCATCCCCACTATTTCTACTTCAGCCTTTTTTAAAACTTCTACTACCTGTAAACTACTCTTACCTGTAGAAATGAGATCCTCGATTACCAAAACACGCTGCCCCTTTGAATAAGCACCTTCAATTTGGTTGCCCAAACCATGTTCTTTTGGTTTTGGTCGAACATACATGAAAGGCAACTTCAATTGATCTGCCGCCATTGCTCCCCAGGGAATGCCTGCAGTAGCAACACCGGCTAATGCCTCGGCATCTGGAAAATGTTCAAAAACAACATTGCAGAGTTCGCTTTTAATAAAGTCTCTCACATATGGGAAGGATAACACTTTTCTATTATCACAATAAATAGGGCTTTTCCAACCACTAGCCCATGTAAAAGGAGCACTAGGGCTTAGTTTGACCGCTTCTACTTGTAACAATTTTTCTGCTACTGCTTTTTCATTTGTCATGCAACGAAAGTAAAACCATTTTTGAATTGGAAAATGACAAAAATTATTTGAGTTTTGATAATATGGATAAAAAGAGAATAATTGCAGCTGGAGGTTTGGTATTTAATGAACAAAATGAATTACTCATGATCTTCAGACGTGGATTTTGGGACCTTCCTAAAGGAAAACTAGATTCAGGAGAAACCATTGAAGCTTGTGCAATTAGAGAAGTACAGGAAGAAACCGGTTTAACAAAAATTGAATTGGGGAAGTTTATCAAAATTACGCTTCATGAATATTTTGACCCATACTTGAAAGAAGATGTAATCAAAGAAAGTCATTGGTACCATATGAAAGTAAAAGGCAATCCTCCATTAACGCCTCAAACAGAAGAAGATATTAGTTTAATTGAATGGGTTGGCGCAGATGCACTTCCGAATTATTTAAAAAACACCTATGCTACTATTATTGATGTGATTGAGTTTTTTTCTTCATCACAGCAACTGTAATTCTACTAACACAAATGATTCGTTCATGGTCATCATAAATTTTGATATCCCAAACTTGAGAACTCGAACCAATATGTATAGGCCTTGAAATACCAGTTACAAAACCACTTCTAACACTCCTCAAATGATTGGCATTGATTTCTTGCCCTACACAAATAAATTCATTTAAATCAATCACCATTGCTGCACCAAAACTACCCAGGGTCTCTGCCAAAACTAGTGATGCTCCTCCATGTAATAAACCAAAAGGCTGCTTGGTCCGATCGTCTACTGGCATTCGGGCTTTTAAAAAATCAGGGCCAATTTCTGTTAGTTCGATACCTAAATGATTATCTAAAGTATTTCTCTGCATCCCTTCAAAATCGGCTAAGGAGATATTTTTTTTGAACCAAATATTCATATCGTTGCGATAAATTAAAGCGAATTGATTACTGCCTGTGGCAAGAAAGGAGAAGCGTTTCCTCCATTTCGAATAATATCTCTAACAATAGTAGAAGCTACTGAAGTGTATTTTGGTTCTCCCGTTAAAAAAATGGTTTCGATATTACTATCCATTGTTCTATTGGCATCTGCAATTGTTTTTTCATATTCAAAATCACTCACGTATCGTATCCCTCTTAAAATAAATCGTGCCCCAATTTTTTCGCAAAAATGTACGGTCAATCCATCATAAATCACACTCTCTACTTTTGGCTCATCCTTGTATATTTGGTTAAACCATTCCATTCTTTGTTCTGCACTAAACATTGGATTCTTAGATGAATTGATACCAATTCCAATATAAATTTTATCAAACAAAGGCAATGCTCTGTTAATAATATCCGTATGACCCAAGGTTACTGGGTCAAAGGTTCCGGGAAATAAACAGATTCGCATTGGGAGTTATGAGTTATGAATTATGAGTTATGAATTATGAATTATGAGATACAATTTTTGAATGATGAGTTTTCAATTATTGGTTATCGTCTCGGCCTGCTAATAAATACAATACCGCCATTCTCACTGCTACCCCATTTTCTACTTGATTTAAAATGATAGAGCTTTTTCCATCAGCCACATCACTATCTAATTCTACCCCTCTATTAATTGGGCCTGGGTGCATAATCACTATTTCTTTGCCAAGACTATCTAAATTACTTCGCTTTATACCATATGCCAAATTATACTCCCTAAGTGAAGAAAACAGTGGCTGGTTTTGTCTTTCTAATTGTATTCTTAAAACGTTGGCAACATCGCACCATTTCAATGCCTCTTGAAGATTATAAGTAACTCTTACACCCAATGCTTCTCCAATATAAGTAGGAATTAAAGTTGGTGGGCCAACCACCAATACTTCAGCACCCATTTTCTTCAATAAATATAGATTGCTCAACGCAACCCTGCTATGCATGATGTCACCAATAATAGCCACTTTAAGGCCTTCGATCCTGCCCAGTTTTTCTTTCATTGAAAAAGCATCGAGCAAGGCTTGCGTAGGATGTTCATTAATGCCATCTCCAGCATTAACAATGGCAGCGGGAATATGTTTGGCCAGAAAATGGGGAGCTCCAGAAGCACTATGCCTCATCACCACCATATCCACTTTCATGCTCAGAATATTGTTTACCGTGTCGAGTAAGGTTTCTCCCTTTGCTGCAGATGAACTGCTTGCTGCAAAATTGAGCACATCGGCAGAGAGTCTTTTTTCGGCCAGTTCAAATGACATTCGGGTTCTGGTAGAATTCTCATAGAACAAATTCACAATAGTAATATCCCTTAGAGAGGGTACTTTTTTTACAGGTCTTTGTAATACTTCTTTGAATTGTTCGGCAGTGGATAAAATGAGATTAATGTCCTCCTTAGAGAGATCCTTAATACCAAGTAAGTGTTTGGTAGATAGTTTCATTAAAAATCAAAGCTAATCAAATAATTTTATACAATAACCACTTCATCTTTTTCAGCAGTTTCAGCCCAGTTTACTTTTACCTTATCTGATACGATTGTATCAATTGCTTTGCCTGAAAAATCGGGCTGAATAGGTAATTCTCTACTAAACCTTCTGTCTATTAAAACACAAAGTGAAACTTTTGAAGGTCTCCCAAAATCCAATAATGCATCCAACGCTGCCCTAATTGTTCTACCCGTATACAACACATCATCAATCAACACCACTTTTTTCCCTTCAATACTAAAAGGAATTTCGGTAGCATTGGCTATATGGAGCGCTTTTCTAACATCATCCCTATAAAAAGTAATATCCAATTTTCCGTATTTAATGGGCAAAGCTGGGGTCATCTGTTTCAATTCATCAACAATTCGATCACTTAAAAAGACGCCTCTTGGTTGTAATCCAATTATAACCGTATCTATTAAGCCCTGATTATTCTCTACAATCTGGTGAGCAAGCCGCTTAACGGTAAGTGCTATTTGCTGTTCAGAAAGAATGGTCTTCACTCGATAAATTTTATTAAAAATAATGGCTTTCTTTCAAATCAGCCAATTTATTCACGTGGTTCTTTATTACTTTGCGAACCATGCTCCAAATTAAAGAACTTGAACTGATACAATTCAGGAATTACCATCAACAAAAATGGGCATTCCAAGATAGAATCGTTTGCATTGGTGGATTGAATGGGGTGGGAAAAACCAATTTATTGGATGCTATTTATTATTTAGGATTTTCGAAAAGCTATTTTTCGAGAACCGATGCCCAAAATGTTCAACATGGCCAATTGGGTATGCGATTATCAGGCAATTATTTATTGCAAAAAGAAAGCAACAATATCACCTGTATTTTAAGAGAGAACAATCGAAAAGAATTAACCGTAAACAATGAACTCATCAAAAAAATGTCTGACCATGTAGGAAAATTTCCTTGTGTGATGATTGCTCCTGATGATGTAGAATTAATAAGTGGAAGTGGTGAAGGAAGAAGAAAAATGATTGACACCATTTTATCTCAAACAGATCGGGAATACTTGGTTCAATTAATGGATTATACAAAAGTATTGCAGCAAAGAAATAGTTTATTCAAACAAGCTGAAAACAATACCATTGATCAGGAATTGTTAGAAGTGTTCAATAATCAATTAATCAAAGCGGGCAACTATATTTTCAATAGTAGAACAATATTTTTGAAAGATTTTATTCCTTCAGTCATTAGTTTATATACAGCAATAGCAGGTAAATCGGATGAACTTGGCTTAGAATACCAAAGTGAATTGACATCAAATTCTTTTGAAACATTACTGAAAAATAGTTTCCAGAAAGACCTTATCCTTCAAAGAACTACTAAGGGAATACACAGAGATGAGTTGAGTATTTTGCTCAACCAATTTGCATTTAAATCAGAAGCATCACAGGGTCAACGCAAAAGTTTATTATTCGCACTAAAATTAGCTGAATGGGACTTTCTCGCTAAGAAAATCGGCTACGGTCCTATTTTATTACTTGATGATGTATTTGAAAAATTAGATGAAAAAAGGATGTACCAATTATTAGAACGCGTTTGCAGTGACCATTATGGCCAGGTATTTATTACAGATACCCATGTAGACAGGCTTCAAAAACAATTAAAGCAAACCGGTCAATCATTTCAACTGATAGAATTATAAAATAGACCTAACTTTACATTATGGCCGAAATGCATATTGGTGACGCATTAAAAGGATTTATTCGAAAGAGTAATTTAAAGAACGGAATCAGGGCCGTTCAGATAGAAGAAGTATGGGGCAAATTAATGGGAAAGACCATTGCTAAATACACTGAAAAAGTGCAGATCATCAATAAAAAATTGTTCATTCATACCAATATTGGTCCTTTAAAAAATGAATTGCAATTTCAAAAACCACAAATCATTGCGCGTGTAAATGAACTTTTTGGAGAAGAAGTGATAACAGAGGTTATTATCCAGTAACTGTAATCTTTTATCTTTTATCTCATATCTTTTATCTCTTAATTCATAATTCCTAATTGGTGATTAGTTCTGCTGTGTCAAGATAACTTCGCTTATCAAGTATTGTAGCTCCTTTCATTAGGAAGAATGTAGGCTTAACTCTCGCTGCAGTTTTAATAACTGTTGCATCGCAGCTTAATACCGTATATGCAGGAAAGGCTTCTTTTATTCTTGCAGCTTCAGCAGAAACGAGATAAACTGGTATTGATTTTTTTTCAACTCCAGCCAATATTTTCAGCATTGCATTTTGCCATTTATTAATGTTAACTGCATCTTGAATAAATACCAATAAGTATTCTCCTGGTTGCTGAAAGATGGCTCCTGTTGTATCGGTTTGATTGATCGTTAATAAAGAAAAATCTACAATAGCAGGCTTCAAACCATTACCCGATTTTACCAATTGATCTTTTCGATCGACGTATAAATAGGTGGAATCAAAGTCTTCAGGGAAATGCTCCTGATCAAACTGCAATTGCTTACCATTTTTTTGATAAATAAATTGAATGGAGAAACTATCCAAAGTTGCTCCTTCAGGCATTTTC
>REAV01000065.1 GCA_004294465.1 Sphingobacteriia bacterium
TAAAGTAGTAACCGAATTAGTCACAAGTATTAGGCTACTAAAGGCAACAAAAGGCAATAATCGGCAAATATAACTAGCTGATTTAGAATGCAAACCCCGTAGAATGTGTGTAATGAGCGATGTGCCTACTTTCCGATACAGAACTTACTGAAAATAAAATCCAATTGATCTTCGTGGGTAATTTGTCCGGTGATGGTGCCTAAATGATGAAGACATTGCCGAATATCGAGTGCCAATAAATCTCCAGGGATTCGATTCTCTAAACCATTGCTTACTTCATCTAAAGATGTGGCCAATTGAAGTAAAGCTTGGTGATGTCTGGCATTGGTTACAATGGTAGATTCTGAATTGATATTTCCAGTGATGGTTTTTTTAACCAACATCGATTTGAGTTCATCAATATGCTGATTGGATTTTGCAGAAATGAAAATGCAATTATTGAATTGTTTGAATTTTTCAATAGCAATTTCTCTGGCATGGTCGGCTTTATTTCCCACCAAGAAATAATTCAATTTTTCAAATTCAAATTCTTTGACGATATTTTCTAATTCTGTAACGCCCATCTCCTCTACATCAAATAAATACAAGACAACTTGAGCTGAACGCATTTTTTCTTTGCTCTTGCTCACCCCAATTTGTTCTATGCTGTCTTGAGTATGTTCTCTTATACCAGCCGTGTCAATTAATCGAAACAATACACCTTCAATATTCAATACTTCTTCGATGGTATCTCTGGTTGTACCGGCAATATCACTTACAATTGCTCGGTTATCGTTCAATAAAGTATTTAACAAAGTTGATTTGCCAGCATTGGGCTTTCCAATAATAGCTACCTGTACTCCATTTTTAATTACATTCCCTAATTTAAAAGAATCAATTAATTGCTGTGTTGCATTTTGCAATGAAGCAATGAGATTTTTAAATTGAGTTCTATCTGCAAACTCAACATCTTCCTGAGAAAAATCCAATTCCAATTCTATCAATGCAGAAAAACCAATTAAAGATTCACGCAGTTGCTTAAGGTCGTTCGAAAATCCACCACGCATGGTATGTAATGCAGCTCTTTGACTTGCTTCAGAATTACTGGCAATTAAATCGGCTACCGCTTCTGCTTGTGTTAAATCCAATTTTCCTTTTAAGAAAGCTCTTTGGGTAAATTCACCTGGCTTTGCCATTCTTATACCTCTCGAAGCTATCGCTTGTATTATTTTCTCCTGAATGAAAGGAGAGCCATGACAGCTGATTTCGATGACATCTTCGCCAGTATATGATTTTGGATTTTTGAATAAACTTAAAACAACTTCATCCAAAAGAATTCCATTGTCTTTTAGCATTCCTACATGAATACTATGAGAAGCTTGCTGAGATAAATCTTTTGAAGGGAATAAATCATTGATTACCTCAAAGGTTTTTGGACCACTCACTCGAATGACCCCTATTGCTCCAATACCAGGCGCAGTAGCTAGCGCCACAATAGTATCATCCCAACCTTGCAATGAAATATTCATATGCGAATATACAATAGCCATTCAAACCAGCCTTGCATTTATTATTGCTATGTAATAAATCAATAAACCCCTGAGGAGCCTTTCAAGAATTTTATCCTTTGCTACTTTTGTCAATTCACAAAAATCATAAAAGATAAAATTATTGGGCAGCGACGAAGGGCGTTTATTGATTTATTAAAAATTTCAAATAAAACGATCTAGTAAGAGCGAAGGGATATTGTATATAATTATAAATCTTCAGCTACTTGGAATGTTATGCTTTGCTTATGCCTATAGATAACATTTCTGCCGTTTTGAACCGCAGGCTTCCAATTGGGTCCTCTGGCAATTACTCTCAATGCCTCAGCCTTTGTTCCATATCCAGGATCGTTCTCTGCAACTACATCGCTAATTGTTCCATCTTTAGAAACTATAAAGGAAACAACTACAGTGTACTTCCCTGCAGGTGCACCATTTTCGACAGGAAGTGCACTATTTAAATTTCTTTGTAAATATTTTGCCCAGCCATTTAAACCACCTGGAAATTCAGCTGCAATTTGAACTACAGTAAATACTTTATCGGTTTCCTCTTCTTCATGAATAGCTTTCACACCGGTTCCAGATTTTTCAACTGGTGCTTCTACTATATCTGTTGACTTTTCCCCTTCTTGATTATAGTTGCCGATTCTGGTATCTTCTATTTCTTCGATAGGCTTCACTTCATCGAGCGGATCTATATCCTTATCCCTCACAATTAATGGAGGAGTTACTGCTATAGTTTTAATTGGTTTTTCAATTTTTTTTGGAGGAGGTGGTTCTATTTTTTTAGTTTCATCTTTAAATGATGAAAGCTGAACATCCACTACTTGTTGGATTGCAGCGGGTTTGCCGAAACTATTCTCAGAAATTACCAAGGCAACGATAATTGCAGTGATTGTACATGTAGTAATTAGGGCAATCTTGATTCGTTGATCATAGGTCTTTCGGAGATCATACGCACCATAGTTTTTGTTTTTGCCATCAAATAAAATGTCTAGAAAATCGCTTTGAAGAATTGATTGAGTTTCCATAATAATTGATTTATTACTATGATACTTCAACCAATCATTTTCCATAAATAAATTATTGGGCAGCGACGAAGGG
>REAV01000066.1 GCA_004294465.1 Sphingobacteriia bacterium
TATTTATCAGGGCTTCAATGAACATTGTGGATGGATGCACACTTCGGGATATACTGATGTGGCAGATCTGTATGAAGAAAAAGTAACTCCCACCAAAAAAGGATGGTCTTATGAATATGAAAACAAACAACGATCAGTAAAAACAAAAAGCATTACTATTCAATATAAAAAAGACGGGCAAATGCTCTCTAAAACATTTACAGGATTTTATACTCATCATGGTCCAGTAGTTGCTAAAAGAAATGGTAAATGGTTGAGCTTAAAAGAATACAATCGGTCACTAAGGGCATTGGTTCAATCATGGACAACTACTAAAGCAAATAATCTTGCAGAATATACCAAAGCAATGGAAGGGCTTTCTAATACAACTAATAATACGGTGTATGCCGATGATAAAGGCAATATTGCATATTGGCATGGCAATTTTATTCCAAAGAGGGATACATCATTTAACTGGCAATTACCGGTAGATGGAACAATTGCCGCTACCGAGTGGAAAGGAATTCATTCATTATCACAAACAGTTCAAGTGATTAATCCCGCAACTGGTTGGATTCAGAATTGTAACGCAACACCATTTACTAGTTCAGGAGAAAGTAGCCCTGATAAAAATGCTTACCCCAAATACATGGCGCCTGATGGGCAAAATGCTCGTGGTTTAAACGCTATCCGATTATTAAAGGACAAACAAAATATCAGTTTGGATGGACTCATCGAAATTGGATACAACCGCTACTTAACTGCTTTTGATATTTTATTGCCGTCTTTATTCAAGGCATATGATTCATTGGAAGAAACAGATTCTAATAAGGTCAAATTAAAAAAGCCGATAGAAATATTGAAAGCATGGAATAAGGTTTCGGATACTACTTCTGTAGCAACAACTCTGGGAGTTGATTGGGCAGCAAAAATGAATACCCTTTTACCACCTGCAGGTACAAGAGAAGAAGGAACAGAAATTATTGGAAGATTAACTAAAGCTGCAGCTTCTGATGGCAAACAACAATTACAATTATTAATTGCTGTTATAGACAATTTAAATAAGATTTATGGATTTTGGGAAGTACCATGGGGAACCATTAATCGCTATCAACGATTAACCGGAAAATTTGACGAGGAATACAATGATACCAAGCGAAGTTTAGCAGTTGCATTAACCAGTTCTAAATTTGGTTCACTTCCTGCTTTTGAAAGTAGAAGTTTTAATGGAACTAAAGGCAGATATGGTTTCTCAGGGAATAGTTTTATTGCAGCTGTTGAATTTGGCCCGCGCTTAAAAGCCAAGAGTATTGTTACCGGTGGGCAAAGCAATAATCCTGCATCTAATCATTTTACTGATCAGGCCCCAGGATTTATCAATGGAAATTTTAAAGAAATATTTTTCTACAAAGAAGATGTGCTGAAAAATAAAGAAAAGATTTATAGACCAGGTGAATAGTTAAGCAATGCTATAACTCATACCACCATCTTTTTCATCTTTTAATTGAACGCCTAAAGCAGCCAGTTCATTTCTGATTTTATCAGATGTAACAAAATCTTTTCTGCTTTTGGCTTCTTTGCGAATATTGATCAGCAATTGAATTACACCTTCTAATTTATCGTTATTGTCGGCTTTGCTGTTTTGTAGCCCGAATATATCTACAATGAAAGCGTTCATTTGTTTTTTCAATAATGTTATAGTAGCAGAGCTTAATGCGTTAGCAGCAATATGTTTATCCTTTATTGAATTGATAACAGGTACTAATTCAAACATACTCGCAACCACTTTAGCAGTGTTTAAATCGTCATTCATAAATTCATCAAACTCCTGAATGAGTTTGTTTACTTTTTCGTCGAGAGCGATGTCAAAAGCAGCTCCAGCAGCACCTAAATCATTTTGTTGCATCAGCCATTCGAATGCATCCATTAATCTGCGCAAAGCTTTTTCACTTGCTTGCAAAGCATCGTTTCCAAAATCAAGTGTGCTCCTATATTGAGATTGAAGTATAAAAAACCGAACAGTAGATGGAGCGTATGCTTGTTCTAAAATCGGATGTGTTCCAGTAAAAAGTTCGCTGAGTTTAATAACGTTATTATAACTCTTGCCCATTTTTTTACCATTGATGGTAATCATGTTATTGTGTAACCAATAACGCGCAGGCATTTTATGATTGCAAACAGTGCTTTGAGCTATCTCACATTCATGGTGTGGAAATTGTAAATCCATTCCGCCGCCATGTATATCAAACTCATCCCCTAAATATTTAGTACTCATCGCAGAACATTCAATATGCCATCCCGGGAAACCTTCTCCCCATGGACTTTGCCAGCGCATGATGTGTTCGGCAGGGGCTTTTTTCCAGAGGGCAAAATCGTTTTTATTTTGTTTCTCGTCTTGGTTATCTAGTTCACGAGTGCTTTCTATTTGATCTTCTACGATTCTTCCACTTAAAATTCCGTAAGGCTGACCTTTTGCAGAAAAATCGATATTGTATTTTTCTACATTAAAATAAACCGACCCATTGGCTTCATATGCATATCCATCTGCTATGATTTTTTTAATCATTTCAATTTGCTCCACAATATGTCCTGTTGCAGTTGGTTCGATGCTTGGAGGTAGATTATTGAATTGACTC
>REAV01000193.1 GCA_004294465.1 Sphingobacteriia bacterium
CGAACAGTCATACGTTGTAATGAACTGTTTCTTACAATACCCTGTTGGTCGTCGTAAGAACCACTTAAACGAGCTGTAGTTCCTTTATAGTTGTATCCCCAGCTTAAATTATAGTTTTGAGAAATAGCCTGGCGGAAAATTTCGTCCTGCCAGTTGGTAGATGCACCACCATCAATTAATTTAACCGCGTCAGCTGCAGCAGTTGGATCAGCGCCTCCATCAATATTGGCTTTTTTAGCAGCCAATAAGAAATCTTGCGCTTGCATTAGGTCGTAACGACGTGCAGTGTTGGCTATACTTGTATTAGCACCAAAATTAAATACGCCTTTTCTTCCACCTTTTCCTTGCTTGGTGGTAATTAATATAACACCATTTGCACCTCTAGAACCATAGATAGCAGCAGCAGATGCATCTTTCAATACAGTCATGCTCTCAATATCATTCGGGTTTAAGAAAATCAATGGATTTTTTGATGTTGTACTTCCTTCTACACCACTAGCAGAACCTAAGGTTCCACCTTGGATTAAAGGAACTCCATCAATTACATATAATGGCTCTTGAGATCCACTGATAGAACCTGTACCACGGATATTAATTGTTGCCGCTCCTCCTGGCTCACCAGTTGCAGGAGTAACCAAAACACCCGCTGTACGACCTTGTAACAAGGCGTCTGGAGCAGCGATCTGTCCTTTGTTAAAATCTTTTTCAGATACTCTGGCAACAGAACCCGTAACATCTTTTACTTTACGAGTACCATAACCTACTACAACAACATCACTCAATGCGTCAGATGTAGATGTAAGTTTCACATCTGCATTTGATGATTTTGCAATGTCTACTTCAACATTACCAAATCCAACTGATGAAATCACCAATTTAGTAATAGAAGAAGAAATGGTGAGTTTGTAAGAACCATCTGAACCCGTTTGGGTTCCAATATTGGTTCCTTTAGCAATTACAGAAGCGCCAACCAATGGCGATCCGTCTTTAGAGTCCGTTACTTTTCCTGTAACAGTTTTGGTTTGAGCCTGCGAGAAAATCGCAAACATACAAACGAATGCGCCCAATAAAATGGGCTTGACTAGCAATCGTAGATTCATAAATGGCAGTTTACTGGTTATTAAGCGTGTACAAAATACACATATTTTCGACTAAAAAAATTTTTTGTTAAATTTTTTATGACTTTTTAATAAAAAAGGATAAAAAACCTCAACAAAATGGTAATCCTAGCTTCAAACTGACAACTAGACTTACTGAACAACATAAACGTTGCATTTCGTATAAAATTATTTATCAATCTATTAACAGTTCAAAATAGCAGTAATTTTTTCAAAAAAAAGTCGGTTTTTGGTAGAATAAGATTCGCAAACGTTTGCGAAAACATTTGATGTGAGAATGTTCTATATTGTAACAAACTTGTTCAATGAACAATACAACACTCAAGAAAATTGCTGGAATTGTAGGCTGCAGTATATCAACAGTTTCTAGAGCCTTAAAACACCATCCGGATATTTCTGTTGCCACCAGGGAGCGTATAATAGAATTGGCCAACACACTTGATTATGAACCCAATGCATTTGCAGTTCATTTGAGAACCAAACATAGTAATGTAATTGGACTGATGGTTCCATTCATTAGAAATTTGTTTTATGAAAGCTTTATTGATTCAGTAGAAGAAGAATGCAGAAAGAATGGTTTTACATTAATGATTCTTCAAACAGCCAATGATCCAAAAATTGAAATTGAAAATTTAAAATTGTTTAGGCAAAATAGAGTGATGGGATTATTTGTTTGTGTTTCATCCAATTCCAAATCATTGGCGCATTATGAAAAAATGAAAGATGTTGATATTCCTGTTGTCTTTTTTGATAATGTTCCAAATGAGCAGGAAATTATTAAAGTATGCATGGCCGATGAACGTGCGGCTGAAATGGCTGCTGAAGCAATTCAAAAAACAAAGAAAAAAAAGATTCTGGCATTGTTTGGAGACCTGGGTTTAACCATTACTCAAAAAAGATTAAAAGCTTTCCAGGAAAGTTTCCGAAAAACTGAAACGAAATGTAATATCGATATAGTTCACATTGCTAAAACCGAAGATGCTTTAAAAGAAGTTAGTAATAGAGTGTCCAAAAAAAATATTCCAGCAATCATTTTTTGTATGAGTGATGAAATTTTGATTGGCGCCATGAAAGCATTGCAAAGTAAAAAATTAGCCATACCCGATCAAATTGGAGTCATCAGTATTAGCAATGGGTTTATACCATCATTGTATTACCCAACAATAACTTATGTAGAAACAAGTGGATTTAAATTAGGCAAACTAGCATTTACGCAATTGCTTGCATGTTTATCGGGCTCAGTTGCATTGAATGAACTTACATTGGATGCAGTGCTATATGAAGGAGGGTCACTTTAATGAAGGTATTTTTTTCTTGTATATTATTTATAGTTACAGTTGATTTTTGCAAAGCAGAAAAAATAGATATAATTTCTGTATCACAACAACTTTTGCTTTCTGTAAAAACAAATATTCCTTCCGATTCCTTGGTTCATTATTTAGCAACAATACCGGAAGACATATTATATAAGGAACTGAATAACGATATCAACAAAAAAACTTTTTGGATCAATATTTACAATGCATACACTCAGCTACTCTTAAATAATAATCAAGCCATTTATACAAAAAGAAATGCTTTTTTTGGAAAGAAACAAATTATCATCTCAGGAAGAAATTTGAGTTTAGACAATATTGAGCATGGTATTTTAAGAAGGTCAAAAAATAAATGGAGTTTAGGATATTTTAATTCGTTATTCCCCAGCAAATTCGAGAAACAAAATCGAGTAGACTCCGTAGATTATCAAATTCATTTTGCATTAAACTGCGGTGCGAAAAGTTGTCCGCCAATCGCATTTTATACTATTGAAAAACTAGATCAACAATTAACAACTGCAACAAAGGCTTATTTGCAAGGAGAAACTATATGGATGGATAGTTCTAAAACCATTTACTTACCTAAAATGATGAGTTGGTTCAGGGCTGATTTTGGAGGAAAAAAAGGTATGAAAGATTTAATAAAGCAGTATTCACTGGCACCCACAGTTGAGAAAATAAAGATTCATTTCAAACCCTATGATTGGACTTTATTTTTAGCGCAATTTCAAAACTAATAAACAAAAAAATCCAGCGTCTAGAATTAGCACGCTGGATTTTCATTAATTACTACTTAATTTATTTGATCAATTCGAAGAATCGTTTTTGAAAAACCAAGAACTGGTCTTCTAATACTGCAATTCCTTTTTCTTGGCTAGCCGATAAAGGTTCTAATCCGTTCGCAACACTTACATACAAATCACTCACCCTTCTTCTGTATTTAAACTCATCGAAGAAAATAGATTTACGATTCAACTCTACAATCTCTCTTTTAAATGAATCAAGTTTGCTTAATTTTTCTTTTACTGCAGGAACGGTTGTGTCTCCTTTTGAAATCAGTTTTACGGTTTTATCCAAAGAATCAATTACTGTAAACAAACGCTCATGTAAATTATACAAACGCATACTTTGCTTGTATAATGAATTGATCGATACTGCATCCAATCCTTTTGCAGGATTGGCATCAAGTTGAATATTTTGAACATATTCTTTCCCGTCCGCTTTTACTACTACTTTATATTTCCCAATATCCACTTTAGGTCCTATAACAGACGAAAACAATACCGATGATTGAGCTATATAACCTCCCTGAGCAACTTTAGGTGCGTTTATTGTTAAATCCCAATAAACTCGATTCAATCCTTTTGAACTCGAACCATTGATATCTTTGATTTTTTTATTCGCTGCATCATAAATTTCAATCTTCACTCCAGAATTACTTCTTTCTTTTAAATAATAATAGAAAGTTGGGGCTACACCATTGCTTCCTCCATTCCAACCTACTAAATTATCTGCAGGACGAGGATATTGTGGAGAATACTCATACTTGAAATTTTGAATAGGATAGAAAATCACTGGTTGATTCACATCTGATTTTACCAATTCACGCAATGGTTGAATATTATCGATGATATAAATTCCTCTTCCATGAGATCCAATTACCAGGTCATTGGTTTGAGGTTGAATTTTTATATCACGCACCATATTATACCAAGGCATATTCTGGTATTTACTGCGCATCCAGTTATTCCCTCCATCTAAAGAAATAAATAAGCCCATTTCTGTTCCAAGAAATAATAATTTTTCGTTCTTAATGTCTTCTCTGATCACATGAGCAAACCCAGTAAACTCAGAAGAACTAAATTTCTTCCATGTATTTCCACCATCTGTGCTCATTACTGCATACGTACGCATATCGCCATACATATGATTATCGAGCGTAACATAAATTCTTTTGGAATCCAAAGAAGAGATTTCTATACTACTGATCCAGGTTTTTTCAGGTACTCCCGTTTTCCAAATGCCAGCAGCTTTGTTTTGCCAGGTTTTTCCACCATCGGTAGTCAATTGCAAATTACCATCATCTGTTCCTACCCAAATGATATTTTCATTTTTAGGATCTTGAGTAATGGTAAATATGGTACAATGATTTTCTGCACTGGTATTATCTCCCGTTATACTTCCTGTATTTTTTTCTGCTTGATTGATTTTATTTGGATCATTAGTGGTTAAATCTGGAGATATTCTTTCCCAATTTTTTCCATCATCATTCGATTTAAATAAATATTGTGCAGCAGTATATAAATTGTAAACAGGTTTACCCGCAGCGTTTTTCTTCTTAGATGTACCCATTACTATTGGTGTATTCCAATTCCATCGATGTTCATCATCACCATCTAATTTTTTAGGACGCACTCCATAAGAAAGCCCTGTAGATAAATCTACTTTAGTAATTTCTCCACCTTGAGATTCAGAGAAAATAATTTTTGAATTCAATAAACTAGGCTGCACCCAAAATCCATCTCCCCCATTGATCCATCTCCAATCCACAGCTGTTACCCCTCCAGGTGCCGAACTTGGCGCCATCCAACTATTATTATCTTGCAAACCACCATATACATTATAAGGAACTTGATTGTCAGTAGATACATGATAGAATTGGCCCACCGGAAGATTGTTTAAAAAACTCCATGCGGTTCCACGGTTGGTACTCGTGTAAATTCCTCCGTCGGTTCCCAAAAACATCATTTCAGGATTATTGGGGTTGATCCACAATGCATGATGATCGGCATGTGGCGGAACACCTCCTGTAAAAGCACCACTCCAAGAATTTCCTCCATCATTGGAGAATTGAAAATCATACGCTGGGCGATATACTCTTTTAGGATCTTTTGGATCATATACCAATGTGCTGAAATAAAAAGGACGAGCAGTTAAATTTTCATTGGATGGTTTCTTTATCCAGGTTTCGCCTTCATCTTCAGAAACAAATATGCCCGAAACCTTTGCTTCTACTATGGCCATTAATTCAGATGGTTTTGATGGATTAATGGTAATAACAATTCTACCATAGTCTCCTTCAGGCAGGCCTTTAGTTAATTTATTCCAGGTTTTTCCTCCATCGGTAGATTTGAATAATCCACTTCCTGATCCACCAGAACTAAATGCATATGCTTTCCTTCTGAATTGCCACATAGAGGCAAATAAGGTAGATGGTTTTGTAGGATGTATAGCAATATCAGCACATCCTGTTTCTTCATTTACATATAAAATTTTATTCCAAGTTTTACCACCATCTGTTGTTTTGTATAAACCTCTATGTGATGAAGCATTCCATAATGGACCTGGCGCTGAAACATAGACCGTTTTCTTATCGCTTGGATCAACAATTATTTTACTAATTCTTTCAGTGCTGTCTAATCCAATTTTTTGCCAGTTATTTCCTCCATCAGTTGTTTTATATAAACCATCTCCATAGGAAACAGAGTTTCTGGTATTGCTCTCCCCGGTTCCTGCATACACCACTTTAGCATTGCCAGGTTCTATTGCCAAAGCTCCTATAGATTGACAATACTTATCAAATAATGGTGAAAAGCTAAGTCCGCCATTTTGGCTTTTCCAAATACCTCCACCAGCTGTTCCTACATATAAATTTAATTGTCCATCAGAAGTAATGCCTTCAATAGCTGTAATTCTTCCACTCATGGTAGATGGCCCCAAAGGTCTGGCACCCATAACCTGAAAATAAGACGAGTTGATGGTGGTTTGAGCACTAACACTCAATACCCCTATCGTAAATAAACCAAGGAATATGTTTTTTAATCTCATAAAAAATAGTTGAATAAAAAAACTGCTACCGACTCAAATAAAATATGAGTACAATAGCAGTTCATTGAATTATAGTAATTAGTTTCCGTTGAAAATACTAGCGTCGATAGTTGGATTGATAGTGATTTTTTTATTCACCATCATCATTTGACCTTGGTCTTGCTTGAATGCCATTTTAATACCAAAATCAATAGTTTGATAATCTAAATATTTTACAGCAGACTTTACTTCTTGGCCTTGTTGCTTAACAATTGACTCAACTTTATAAACCAAATAGGTTTTGGTATCTATGAAATAAGTTTTATCGTTGCCATTTTTGCTGGTCATTTTAATTTTAAAATACTCATTACCATCTTCTTCATCTTTTCCTAAAAATTCAACTGTTGAGCCCTTAGCTTTATAATCGATAAAAGCATCTTGAATATCTAAATCATCTAATTTTTGCTTTAATTCATCATCAGATATAGGACTTAGAGTTGCTTTTCCACCGAAAGGATTCTGAGACCATCCTTTTGTTGGAGTGGTAATATCAATGATTTTGTTTCCCTGAAATTCAGCGTCAACTCTAGCACCTTTCATTTGTATTGCTTGCATGGTAAAAGGAATTTGAATTCCTTGTACTTCAATCTGTCCTTCTACTTTGATAGATTGCACTTTAGACCACTTATCGGCACCACCAATTGCAGTAATATACTTGGCAATAACTTCATCGGCAGTTTGTGCATTTACCGTAAAAACTGCTGCGAATAATACAGCGATCGACAAAAAAACCTTTTTCATAAATTTAGTTTAATAGTTTATACGCCATTGGTAGCGTGATGATGCAAAATATTACAAAGAGTTGATTATTTGCATGAAAAATTGCCAACGGTATAAATTTAACACAAAAGGCTTATTTGCATGATTTGAGCACTTCCTCAGCAGCCAATGCATTACCCAATGATGCGGATTGTTGAAAGTCTTTGCAAGATCCGTTCAAATCTTTTAAACGTTGTTTGGTATAGCCTCTATTTAGGTAGATATCTGCATTGGTCTTGTCTAATGAAATGGCTTTATCGTAGTCTGCTATAGCGGCTATATTCATGTTTAAGTGATTTTTAGTAATAGCCCGATTAAAATAAATATCAGCAGTTCCAGCCATTAATTGAAGGGTTTTATTATAATCATTCAGTGCATTGGAAAAATCCTTTGCCTTAGCCCTTTCAATTCCCCTATTATAATATACATTACCAACTTTAGGATCTAACTGAATTGCTGTTGTATAATCTGACAATGCTCCTTTTGAATCATTGGTTCTGCCTTTTACAACTCCTCTATTAAAATATACATTGGCAAATCTTGGATTGAGTTCTATAGCTTTATTATAATCTGCTAATGCAGCAGTATTATTCCCCATTTGATCATATTGAATGCCTCTATTAAAATAAGCGCTTACATTATAAGGATCCGATATAATGGCATTGGTGAAATCTTTGATTGCATTTAAGGTATCATGTAATGTAACTTTTAATACTCCCCTGTTAATATATAAATCAGCACTCTTGGGTTTTAAGGCAATCGCTTTATCAAAATCTTCTAAAGATTGTTTATACTGTTTTAGTTCGCGTTTTGCAACGGCCCTATTAAAATAAATATCTGAATTAGCTTGATCTTGTTTTATAGCTATGTCTAAGTCTGGTATCGCACCATTAAAATCTTTTAAATTCATTTTACATAGACCCCTATTAAAATACGCATTTGGTATTGTAGGGTCCATATTAATTACTTGGTCGTAATCAGACAATGCGCTTCTATGATCACCTAAATTAGTTTTCATTACAGCCCTACTAAAATACATATAGGCTGCAGGATCAATTTGGATGGCCTTATTGTAGTCTGCTATAGCAGGAGCATAATTTTTTAATTTGGCTTTTATATCTCCTCTGTTATAATAAGCACTGGCAAAATCAGGTTGTGCGGCTATGGCATTAGAATAATCCGCCATGGCTCCATTATAATCCTGGTAATTGGCTTTTTCTAAGGCTCTATTAAAATACGCACTGGCATTTTTAGGATTGTATAAAATGGCTTTACTATAATCTTTCATGGCACCATCCCTGTCTTTCATAGCAGATTTTACAATCCCTCTATTAAAATATACATCTCCTAATTTAGGATTTAAGGATAAGGCTTTATTATAATCATTTAATGCACCTGCAAAGTCTTTATCGTGTTCTTTTTCTATCCCTCTATTAAAATAAACATTTGGAAAATCAGGTTCCATTTCTATAGCAATAGTATAATCACTTATTGCCCCTTTAGCATCATTCATCATTCCTTTGATAACGCCTCGACTAAAAAAAAGACTTGCAGTAGACGAATCCAATTCTATAGCAAAGGTCAAGTCTTCAACTGCACCCGCATAGTCTTTTAATTCTCTTTTTGCAGTTGATCTATTTACATATAAGTTAATGTCTTCAGGAGAAAGCTCTAATGCATCTGTAAAATCCTTTATTGCCCCTTTGAAATTTTTAGTTGCTAATTTCTGAACACCTTGCTTGGTTAAAGAGCCTGCATCTTGAGCAACTAATATGGTCGCTTGACAAAAAAGCAACAAAAAGATAAAAAAAATGGATTTTTTGGTTTTTATCAACATATGATTTCTATTCTAAATCATTTGCAATGTAATTAAAAAATCGCAGTTGATTCACAGAAGAAGGAACTGATACGGAAACCATTAAATGAGCATTTATCAGTAAGCTACTGATTGAATACTGGCCCTGTATGCTTATACCTTGGGTTTTATTGGTTTTTCCCCCTTCGGTCATGTCTAGTTCATTCAAATGATCGGTCAACCCATTTCCATCTAATTTAAGCAATGATTCCTTTCTGGTCCAATACCGATAAAAGAGCAGCAAAGGATCATTGGCATTTTTTAATGCATTTATTTCATTTTGATGAAAATGCAATGGAACAATATCTTGGTATTGAAATTGAGGCTGTATAATTTCTATATCAATACCAACTGCTGACTGTGCAATGCAGATTGCAATAAAATTGGCAGTATCTGAAATACTAAAATGAATATTTCGCAAAATAGCAGTTGGGCAAAATGGCTTTCCATTAGAATCTTTTACAATCTCAATGGCATGAACTGGCTGATTAAGCTTTTTAGCTAACAAAATTTTTAGGACTGCTCTAGAAATTATTTTTTGGTACTGTTCGGATTCTTTCTTTTTTGTAAATGCATATGTAAAATCCTGCTCGTTAAGAATACTTTTACAATTGTCTAATTTGTCTAAAAAATGATTCGTATCAATAATGAAGCTTGAAGCCGAATGGAGTTCTAAAGGAAATGATGAATCAAAAGATTCGATCTTTGGTTGAATTAAATTACATATAAATTTAGATTCTCTCATTCAAGCATTTTTGAATGACAATTGCAAATGATTTATCCAGTGGTGGCAAAAGAAATGTCTTATGATCTCCTTCTACTTCAAAAATTTGAACCCCTTTGTTAGTAAACTTTTTCCAACCAAGTGTTATTGGATCGTCAATATAGTAGAGTCGTTTTTTACATCTAAATAAATCTATTGGATGATCAATCGGTTGTATATTATAATTTTGATAAGCAATGGTCAATTGTTGAATAACTTTTTCTTCATGAGTCATTTCAATATTTGACTGATCTTGTTTACTCGGTTTATGCATCCATTGTTTCCAAGTATTTACCAATGAATAGCGTTGATATTCCAAAAAGTCAATGGGGTTTTTAAAGAATAATGAAAGATTAAATACCATTTTGGGGATTTGCCTTTTAATCTTTGGTATTATCGGATTGATCCCTTTATAATAATACGATTCATTACTAATATTTGTATCCAATATACCTAACAACTTAACTTTCTTACCCAATTTCATCACTTGTTGTGTTAACTCGTAAGCTACCAGTCCACCAAAAGAATAACCTGCAAATAAATAAGGGCCAGTGGGATTATGCTCCATTATTTCTTTCAAATATTCAGCTGCAATGGCTTCAATAGTGTCTGCTGGAAAATCAATTCCATTTAAGCCTTTAGCTTGAATACCAATTACTGGTTGGTCTTCATCTAAAAATTGTGCAAAGGCATTAAATACCATTACGTTCAATCCATCTCCATGAATTACATAAAGTGGTGGTTTTTTGCCATTTGGTTTAATTGGAACTAAGGCCTTATTAATATCAGCGGTTGATTCGTTCTCTATCAACTGAGCTAATTTTTGAATAGTTGGATATTGAAATAACACACTAATCGGCAATTGCTTACCTAATTCCTTTTTTATTCTTGACATTACTTGAATTGCAATCAATGAATGTCCACCAATATCAAAAAAATGATCATCAATACTAATGGATGATCTATTCAATGCTTCTTTCCAAATGACAGCTATATCAATTTCTAATTTTGTAGTTGGTGCTAAAAAACCTGGATCTGTTTCGGCATTCACATATTCAGGTTTCTTCAACGCTTTACGATTAATCTTACCTGTTTGAGTCATAGGAAACTCCAATAAGCGTACAAAAACATTAGGAATAAAATAAACAGGGAGTTCTTTTGAAAGTTGAGCTCTCCATTGTTTAATTTTTTGTGTGGTAGGGGGATTTATATTTGGAATGGCAGAAACAATATAAGCTACGATAGTAGATTGACCTTGTACAATATCTTTTCTAACCGTTACTACCGCATCTTTAATATCAGTTAATGTGCGAATGTGGAATTCAATTTCTTCCAGAAAAGCGCCTAAATCACCTGTACGAAACATTCTGGCATCAGGCAAACTAGAATAAGGACATGGAAGAAACCGTTCTTGAGTTCTTAATGGGTCATTTAAATAGCCTTTTGCAACACCTGCGCCGCCAATATAGATTTCTCCTACTGAACCAATTGGAACTAATTCTTGCTTTTCATCTAAAATATATATTTCAGTATTTTGAAAAGGCTTGCCAATGGTTATGCCTTGCTGAACCGATTCTATTTTAGCTGCAGTTGAATAAATGGTATTCTCAGTCGGACCATACATATTGAACAAAGCATCACATCTACTGATCAACTGATCAGCTAAATCTGGAGCCAATGCTTCCCCACAAGAAGTTAACTGAATAGGTAATTTTTCGGTCCATCCAGTTTGCAACATAAATTTATAGGTTGCAGGTGAAGCCTCTAAATAATTGATTCCCTTTTCTTTGATCAATTTTAAAATAGCATAACCATCCTTGGCTTCTTCATTATTGGTTAATACTATTTCTCCTCCAGCTACCAATGGCATAAAAATATCCGCTTGTGCCAAATCAAAAATAATAGTTGTGACCATTAATAATTTATCGCCAACTCTAAAATTGATTATTTTTTGTAATCCAATGACCACATTTGTTAATGAGTGGTGTTGAAGCATTACTCCTTTAGGTTCACCTGTAGAACCAGAAGTAAATAAAATAAATGAAGTGGATCTAGTATCCACATTTACATTTGGATTTAAAGTGGTCGCATTCTGTGAATGGCTGATATCCATTTTTTGAGTACTAGAAGGAAAGAGTTCAAAATAGGATTTTTCAGTTAATATATTTTTTGTCTTTGCAAGCTCTAATACGGTTTTTATACGATTAGCTGGGTAAGCCGGATCGAATGCTAAATAAGCAGCCCC
>REAV01000194.1 GCA_004294465.1 Sphingobacteriia bacterium
TAACTGTGCCAGTGATATTGGTACTTAACCCTCCTTTTACTTTCACTACTTGAGAATAAACCACTTTTCCGGAATAATAAAATACTTGAACACCAAAAACCTTATCATTGATTTTTTCCATTTTTCCTGTTTCCTTTGTTTTGCCTTCTTTAACAATCAATGGGTTACTATTAAAACTTATTTTGGTAGGAACAGGACCTCCGGCTGGAGTTGATTGAGAATACATATGCCATGGCTTTGGAATATCAACAGAAAAAACAATCTCATAAATACCAGGAGCTCTTTTGTTAGCCACATAAGTCCAAGAAACTGGGTCTTTTATCTGACTATTTGCATTTCCTAAAAAAAACATCGAAATTAAAACAAAGAGAAAATTTTTCATTGAATACTGATTAATTGATATTTAATAATTCGAATACTTTATGGCCATCAATATTATTTAATGATTTTGAAGTAGCTCTTTCGGGATGTGGCATCATGCCAAAAACATTATTGTTGTAATTACGTATACCAGCAATATTCCTTACAGCTCCATTCGGATTGGCCATTTCATTGATCTCACCAAATTCCGTACAATACTTAAAGATCACTTGATTGTTTTTTTCCAAACTATCCAAAGTAGCTTCATCAGCATGAAAACGTCCTTCCCCATGTGCAATAGGAATTTTTAAAGCCCCACTTTCCCCATTTTTGATAAAAATATTTTTGCAAATGAATTGTTGATTGGCATTTTGCAATAAAACGCCAGGCAATAACCCACTTTCACACAATATTTGAAATCCATTACATACCCCCAAAACCCTTCCGCCTTTATTGGCAAATTCAATAACTGATTGCATCATGGGACTAAATCGGGCAATTGCTCCACAACGAAGATAATCTCCATAAGAAAATCCTCCAGGTAATACAATACAGTCCTCAGTAGAAAAGGCTGAAAGGTTCTTGTCTTTATGCCAAAGCATGATTACTTCTTTATTAAGATCATTTTGCAGTGAATCCT
Organism: Sphingobacteriia bacterium; assembly: GCA_004294465.1. GTDB lineage: Bacteria > Bacteroidota > Bacteroidia > Chitinophagales > Chitinophagaceae > Sediminibacterium. The sequence goes on from REAV01000194.1 coordinate 1,001, forward strand.
GCATGTCTCTGTCGCAATTTGAGCCGGGGAAAACTACAACTCCAAATTTCATGGGCTAATTTTATTTTATTGGCCAAAGGTACAAATCAAGGTCGGAAAGAAACCTTAATTTTTGACCAATTCCCAATTATTATACACAATTGCGATAATCATCAGCCAAAAAAGCAAATTGGGGAAAATGGGGCGTTTTGGGTAAGAAAAAGCATTAGAAATAATTGCGGAAATAGGCACCAGACAGATAAAGCAAGCTTGAATGCCTACCCCTTTAAATACAAAAGGAGCTGTAATCAAGAATAAACTCATTACAAAAAGAACTGCCCAGTTCTTTCTTATTTGGATCACTAATCTGCTATTAAATTGTTGCCAGTAAATAAATCCGGCTAAAAAACCCAACAGAATAACAGATAAGCTAATGATCACACTTTTATTGAAAATCAACACAGGAATTTCGAAATGAATATTCGGCAGATAGAATAGAAAATGATTAAAATGATCGGTAATAAATAACCATCCACCTAAAAAATAATAGGGGACCAATATGCCCATTATCAAAACAAACCACTCCTGCAATTTAAATGGCCGTAAAATAGCCAGAGCAAATGCAGTGATAATAATCATTAAAGCAATAGGATGGTACGCAATAGTTGAAATGCCCAACAATAATCCAATATTAAATAACACTTCCTTTGGGTTTGGCTGATTGTATAGCTGCACAATTTTAATGACTAGCCAAATCAAAAGAAAGTTGATCAATAATGCTGGAGTGATATAACACCATGTTGTAAATAATCCAGAAAGCAAAACATAGGTCATTGCTACTGTATAATTTGATTGCTGGAATAATTTAATTTCATTAAACAAAAAATTCAACCTAATTGCTTGAATCAATAAAGCAATCATGTAAATAACAAATAAAAGATTGCTGTTTATTGTAGAAAAATAATCTTTCATTAAAATAGACAATAATCCATCATTGGTATTCAACAACATCACTGGAGTACTGAAGAAAAAATGAAAATGAACGCCAATACTTAACAGTAAAAGAAAAAGTATATTAACAATTGATTTGTCTTTAAATAAAAAAACCACGGCTTTATTTTAAAAGTCAACTTTTACAAAACAGGTATACCCTCTGTACATACATGGCATTATTGCTTGCCTTAAACCTACTTGTTTAATATGCCTTGGCATAAAGTCATATCCCTTGTCTAAATTTTTGATGGTAGGATTACGATCTATTTGACCAATTGGAGACATACTTTGATCGGTCAACACATTGCTTCTTTTTTCTTGAAGATTAAATAAGAAATGAATTTGATCCCCACTATTAACAATACCATACCCTATATAATTATCTGTATTATCGTCGTATTGTGTTTTTCTTATTACATTACTCCACTCCATTTTACCATCAGGTTCAAAGGAAATGATGGCTACATTTTCTGCGTAATATCGATTAACATTATTGCCCAGATTATTATTCATCATCCCCATATTATTTACTCCTCCCCATGGGTAATAGAGTGAATTTGCACCATACATTGGATAATAATTCAATGGGAAATTTGAAAATCCACCTCCGTATGGGTTATAGAATGGATTTCCATTCATATAGTCCCATCTGTTCAATGTATTTCCCCGATTGGTTACATAAGCAGCTTCAGCTATGATCATAAAGCCTCCGTCTTTTCTTAGTATCAAATTTTTCAGGTAAAAATCATTGAATGCCATTTTTTGAGGACCATCGCCTCGTACATCAGACCGGTATTCTTCGGTAAATGTTGTAGTTGCATTTAATAATTCTTTACTTCCATCTAAGGCCCATAAAGTGTAATACAATCCATCAACATTTCCCCTTCTGACTTTACTGAAAAAAGAAGTGATAATGCAATGCCCATTTCTATTATCAATTTTAACTCTGGTATCATCTAAAAAAATCTTGTTGATGGGCAGGATGTTCAATTTATAATTAATTGCTCCTAACGGTTTTACCAATAAACTTATTTTATTGATATTATCATTCTGAGTTGTTCCTGATTGTCTTAAACAAACGATATTCCCATTATTTGCCAATCCAAATTCTCCCAAAAAATCATTTTTTTCAGGCATACTTATTGGCACCCTTACTTTTTCTATTAGGTTGAGCGATTTATCGTACATACAAGAAGTAACTGCATGTTCTTTTTCATTTCTTGTACTGATCTTAAAAGCAACAATTTTTTGTTTATCCTCACTATTTATAAACGTATAAATTTTGTTATCTACATTGTAGTTTATATTAGAAGTAGTATCTAATACTACTGGATCTCCTACTTTCTTTCCATTACCGTCAATTTTTACGGCCATGGCAAAAACAGTGCTTTTATTTTGAAATTGATATAATACGTAAACAAAATCGGAATATTGAATAAAATCGGTACTCAATACTTTTCCTTTTTCGGTGAGGTAATCCATCCTCACTTTATCTAATAACTTCATATCAGCATCATATACCGCCATCTGGTGAAGATCTCTGGTGTTCTTATAAATGAGAATATTACCATCAATTTTACCTAAAATCTCAAAGTTCAAGCTTCTTGCATCGTCTTTTTCGGGTTCGGAAAAGACCAATTGTTGGGCATTTACTGAAAAAATGCTCAATAATAATATGCTCAGAAAAAAGACAATTCTATTTTTCATTATGGGGTAAATCTTTAATATTCAAATGTACGGTAGCTCAGTTTATTTACGGTATTCAATTTACCCATACATTTGTTAAAGCAAATTAAGCATTTAAGCTACAAAGTACTTTCGTGAATAAAAATTTCAACAAAGCAACCTCGGCCGGGTTAATCATCGCCCTTGGTATCATTTTCGGCGACATTGGTACTTCTCCATTGTACGTATTAAACGAAATCATCAGTGAAAAAGTCATATCAGAGAAATTAATTATCGGGGCATTGTCTTGCATAATTTGGACACTGACCTTACAAACAACGGTGAAATATGTAATCTTAACCCTTAAAGCAGATAATAAAGGCGAGGGAGGTATTTTTAGTTTATATGCATTGGTAAGACGCAGAAGAAAATGGCTGGTAATCCCTGCAATGCTAGGTGGAGCAGCCCTTTTGGCGGATGGTATCATTACACCACCTATTACAGTTACTTCAGCTATTGAAGGCTTACGTCAGCTACCATCTTTGAGAAATATTCAGCAAAGCACTATCATTACAATTGTTATTTCAATTATTACACTGTTATTTATTGTTCAACAATTTGGTACTGCTTCAATCGGAAAGTTTTTCGGACCGATGATGGCTTTATGGTTTACCATGTTAGCCGTTTTAGGATTATCGCATATATTAGATGAAGTACACGTTTTTAAGGCATTCAACCCTTATTATGCTTTTGATCTATTAACTACCTATCCGAAAGGATTTTGGCTACTGGGGGCCGTTTTTCTATGCACAACAGGAGCGGAAGCATTGTATAGCGATTTAGGCCACTGTGGTAGAGCCAATATTCGAGTTTCATGGATTTTTGTAAAATCAACCTTGATTATTAACTATTTAGGGCAAGGTGCTTGGTTATTGGCTAATTATAAAGATCAAATAATTCCCCATGAAGTAATGGCGGATGGATTCAATCCATTTATTGGTATTATGCCACAATGGTTTAAACTAGCGGGAATTATCATTTCTACTTTAGCTGCCATTATTGCCAGCCAGGCATTGATCTCCGGTTCTTTTACATTAATCAGTGAAGCCATGAGATTGAATTTATGGCCAAAAATGAAAATCAACTACCCAACCGAAGAAAAAGGGCAGTTGTATATTCCAGGAATCAGCTTATTACTTTTTGTGGGTTGTATAGGCATTGTATTGTATTTTCAGAAGTCTGCTAATATGGGCGCTGCATACGGTTTAGCCATCACCATGTGTATGATCAGCACTTCGATTTTATTTGCTAATTACCTGGTTAGTAAAAGAGTATTTCCTATTTGGATTTATGCATACCTGATTGTTTATTTAAGTATTGAGCTTTCGTTTTTAATTGCCAATTTGCAAAAATTCATGCATGGTGGTTATGTAACTTTTGTTGTAGGGGGAGCTTTATTTGCAGTAATGTATGTATGGTTTAGAAGCCGGAAAATCAAGAATCGATATATCGAATTTGTTCGATTGGAACATTATATTCCAATGATTCAAGAATTGAGTAACGATAAAGTAATTCCAAAATACGCTACCCACTTAGTGTATATGACCAGTGCCAATAACCACAATGAAATTGAGCACAAGATTATTTATTCGATACTCAATAAAAAACCCAAAAGAGCTGATATATATTGGTTTGTTCATGTAGACGTTATTGATGAACCATATGTTTGTGAATATTCAGTGGAACATATTATTCCAAATGATATTATCCGAGTTGAGTTTAGACTAGGATTTAGAATGGAGCAAAAAATTAATTTGATGTTCAGAAAAGTGGTAGAAGATCTGGTGAAAAACAAAGAAGTGAACATTACCAGCAGATATGAAAGTTTAGAAAAAAATAATATAGTTGGCGACTTTCAGTTTATTGTTTTAGAAAAGTATTTAAGTCAGGACAATGAGCTTCCTATTTTTGAGCGAATTGTTATGAAATTATATTTCTGGCTCAAAGAAATTAGTTTGAGCGAAGAAAGAGGTTTCGGATTGGATCCAAGCAATGTAACAGTGGAAAAATTTCCATTAATTGTTGCACCGATTTCTAAGATGAGTTTAAAAAGAATATTCAACGAAGAGAGTGAATATCAATGATGAGCATAACCCCTATAGAGTTAAAACTGCTGTTGTCTGACCCAGCTATTTTTTTAGTAGATGTTAGAGAGCAACATGAACATGATGAATACAATATTGGAGGGTTATTAATTCCACTGGGCGAAATTGTTAGCCGAATCCATGAAATTCCAACTGACCAAAAAGTGGTGCTTTATTGTAAAAGAGGTATTAGAAGCATGATCGCCATTCAGAAATTACAGTTGAAAAATCCAGAACTCAACTTGTTCAATTTATCTGGGGGAATGGAAGCCTGGAAAACTTCTTGTTAATCTTGCAAAAAAAGCAGATATTACTGATTGATTTATTGCCATAGCTTGTCTTCAACAATCATATATATTATTCTGGGATACTTGGTTTTGGTTATTGTAGCATACCTGTTACAAGAGCGGATGATTTTCAAACCAGAAAAACTTCCACAAGACTTCACCTATAAATATGACGCCCCGTTCGAAGAATTATTTTTTGATGTAGAACCCGGTGTTCGCATCAATGGGCTTCATTTTTATGTTCCGGAACCTAAAGGTCTTATACTTTATTTTCACGGGAATTCGAGAAGCATTAAAGGATGGGCAAAATATGCAAGGGATTTTTTTAGATTTCAGTACGATGTATTATTGGTAGATTATAGAGGTTTTGGAAAAAGTACCGGAAAAAGAGGAGAGAAAGCCATGTTGGCAGATATGCAATTTATTTATGAACGCCTGAAGGAAAAATATGACGAACACCATATTCTAGTTTACGGCAGAAGTTTAGGTAGCGGATTTGCTACAAAAATTGCAGCAGACAATAAGCCACGTTACCTGATTCTGGATGCCCCCTATTATAGTTTTATTAAAGTGGCTGAACGATACACTCCTTTTATTCCGCATAGACTTACCCTAAGATTTAAGCTTCAGACCGACAAATGGATTAGAAAAGTCAATTGCCATACTTATATTATTCATGGCACTAAGGATTGGCTAATTCCTATTAAACACAGCGAAGAATTGCAACGATTTAATCCGCATAAAATCACATTGATTCGAATACATGGTGGAGGTCATAATAATCTCCCTTCTTTTGATGAATACCACAATTTCATCAGAGATATTCTAAAGTATTGACGGCATCTGCTTAAATTTACTGGGTGAATTTACAGAAAGCAATCAGCAGTATAAAAATTATAGCCATTACTTATGCAGTAATAGGTATCCTTTTCTACACCTTCCAGGAAAAAATAATATTTAATCCTACAAAAATCGAACCTGAAAGTAGTTATGATTTGAAGCATGCTCATGTACCAGTTTGGCTTCCGGTTGACGAATCTTCTAAATCATTTTTGGCCCAATTCAATACAACAGATACTTTTAAAAAGGGTGTAGTACTTTATTTCCATGGAAACAAAGGCAATATAAAGAGATACGAACGATTTGTAGATCGGTTTAACAATATTGGTTATGATGTCTGGATGATTGATTATCCGGGTTATGGAAAATCTACAGGAGAATTAACAGAAGCCAATTTGTACGAACAATCACTTCAGTTATATAAATTAGCAAGAACACAATTTAATCCCGATCAAATAATTATTTACGGAAAATCAATGGGAACAGGTATGGCTTCCCAATTGGCTTCTGTAAGAGACTGCAAAAGGCTAATACTAGAAACACCATATTATAGTATGCAGTCATTAATAGGAATGTACATGTGGATGTACCCACTGAAAAGCATGTTAAAATACCATTTTTATACCAATGAATATTTATTGAAAGTGACTGCTCCAATTACTATTATGCACGGCACTAATGATGGAGTAATTCCTTACAGGAATGCAGTACGATTAGCTGCTATATTAAAACCAATTGATGAATTTATTACCATTCAAAATGGAGCACACAAAAACCTAAACGATTTCCCATTGATGCAACAAAAAATAGATAGTTTATTAAGTAAATAGTAATCTAAAAATTATTTTTCTTTGAGCTTGATGTCTTTCGCACTTACTATTAATTCATGCTCAACTCCCACTTTTAATGCCAGATTTTCTTTTTCGTGGCTCACCGGAAAATCAAAACAAACAGGATAATCATATTCAGCAACATGATGTACAATCAGTTCTTGAATGGTTTGTCCAAAAGGCCTTGGATTGTCTTTAATATCTGTAAACCTTCCTACAATTAATCCAGCTAAATTTTCCAAATGCCCCGCTCTTTTCAGTTGAAGAAACATTCGATCAATATTATAAATATACTCCCCGATATCTTCTATAAATAAGAGCCTGCCCTTTGTTTTATAGGCGGATTTTGTTCCGCATAAATGTGCCAATAAAGCAAGGTTTCCTCCAACTAATTCGCCGCTTGCTTTCCCAATTTTATTCAAAGGATGGCTGGCAGCCATATAATTTGTTTTTACTCCTTTCAATGCTTTTTGTAAAGACTGAACATACATACTTTTATCACCACCATCATTAAATGCACTGGCCATTGGTGAATGTATTGATGCCGATTTTAGTTGAGCATGTAGATGCGATAAAAAAACAGTGATATCGCTAAAACCAATAATCCATTTTGGATTTTTTTTGAATGCAGTAAAATCTAATTGATCAATGATCCTACTCACACCATATCCTCCCCTCCCACAAAGAATTGCATGAATATTTTTATCATCGATCATTGCCTGGAATTCATCTCTTCTTGCTGAATCTGTTCCACTGAAATAAGTCTTGCTTTTACTGCCAATTGTTTTTCCAACCATCACTTCATAACCCCAACTTTGAAGTGTATGAATACAGTTTTGCACTTTATCCAATTCCATATAACCCGCAGGACAAGTGAGGCCAATGGTATCTCCTTTTTTTAAGTAGGGTGGTAGCTTAATCATATTGCAAACTAATGGATTTCCTGCAATGAAACAGCATCTTGCTCAACTGTTAAACGATGTATAACACCACATTTCAAAGCATAATTATTTTTTTGATGTCCCACCGGAAAATCAAAACAGACTGGAAAATTAAATTGATCAACCTTTTCTTTTACAATGGTAATTATATCTCTACCAAATGGCGAATCTGGTGTGTCTGGCTTGATACTCGTGAATCCGCCAATGATCAGTCCTTTTAACTTAGTTAATTTACCTGCTCGTAATAAATTACAAAACATTCGATCGATATTATACAATGGCTCACTCACATCTTCCAAAAACAGTATTTTTCCTTCGGTATTAATAGAAGAAACAGAGCCACTCATGTTCTCTAAAATTTTTAAATTCCCCCCTACTAATATCCCTTCAGCAGATCCTGTTCTATTATTGATATTGGGAGCTATTGGATAATAGATAAGCTCTCCTTCCAAAGCTTTCTTAACTGAAAGAATGGTATTGATTTGTACTTCATCTGCTGTTGCCCAATCTTTGGGAAAACTGCCACACATTTTTGAATGCAAACTTGCTGTGTTAACCACCTGATGCAAATGACTATGCAATACAGTGATATCGCTGAAACCAATTACCCATTTAGGATTCTTTTTAAATCTTGAAAAATCAAGTAGATCCACCATCCTAACTGCTCCATAACCACCAGTAGCGCACATGATTGCTTTTACCCCATCATCATCCATCATTTGTTGAAAATCTGCAGCACGTTCTGCATCGGTTCCTCCAAAAGTAAAATCTCTTTTTCCAATTGTCTGGCCCAGTTTTATTTGATAACCCCAACTTTCCATTTGAATGATCGATTGCTGAATATCCGCCATGGTAGAAAACCCTGAAGGACAGCATATGCCAATCGTATCTCCTTTTTTTAAATAGGGAGGAATTTTGATGCGATTCCGATTAGAATTATTTTCGGGAGCAGCCAATGTACCTAAAGGGAGCAACCCCAATGATGCTAATTGTAAAAACGATTTTCGTTGCATGTTGAAAAATACAAAAAAGACCAATAAGTTGGGCTATATCGGGCTTTTCACTACGAATAATCGGTTCTTCGCTTTGCTTTGCTTATTTTTGCGGCTTCCTAGAAATAATTTATGAGTAAAGACCAAGCACCAAAAAGATACTTAATTACAGCAGCACTCCCTTACGCCAATGGATTGAAGCATATAGGCCATTTGGCGGGCGCCTATTTGCCAGCAGATACCTATGTAAGGTATTTAAGGGCACAGAAGCGTGATGTGGTATTTGTTTGCGGAAGTGACGAACATGGAACAGCTATACCTATTCAGGCCACTAAAGAAGGTACAACGGCACAAGCCATCATCGATAAGTACCATCCGATCATTGAACAAAATTTCAAAGACTTAGGAATTTCCTTTGATATATATCATCGTACAAGCGACCCGATACATCATGAAACAGCAAGGGAATTTTTTCAGACATTGAATGATAAAGGAGATTTGATCACCAAAGAGTCTGAGCAATATTTCGACGAAAAAGCAGGCAGTTTCTTAGCAGATAGATACATTAAAGGCACTTGCCCAAATTGCGCTTATCCAGCTGCCTACGGAGATCAATGTGAGAATTGCGGAAAAAGCCTCAGCCCAGATGAACTCATTAATCCGGTAAGTACATTAAGTGGAAATGCACCGATTAAAAAAAGTACCAAACACTGGTATTTACCACTTGATAGGCATGAAACCTTTTTACGCAAATGGATTTTAGAAGAACATGCCAATGATTGGCGTTCTACCGTAGTAGGTCAATGCAAGAGTTGGATTGATGGTGGATTATTGCCTCGTGCGGTTACCCGTGATTTAGATTGGGGAGTAAAAGTTCCCGAAACGGTTGAAGGTGCTGCAGGTAAAGTTTTGTATGTATGGTTTGATGCACCAATAGGATATATCAGTGCTACCAAACAATGGGCATTGAATAATGATAAAGATTGGAAACCTTATTGGGAAAGTAAAGACACCAAGCTGGTGCACTTTATTGGAAAAGACAATATTGTATTTCATTGTATTATTTTTCCTGTGATGTTGCAATTGCATGGAAATATTTTACCTGACAATGTTCCTGCCAACGAGTTCATGAATTTGGAAGGCGATAAAATGAGTACCAGCAGAAACTGGAAACTCGAAATGGAAGACTATATCAATGATTTTATCAAACCAGAAAATGGCGGAAGCCAAATGGCTGATGTACTTCGTTACTACCTAACATTGATTGCTCCTGAAAGCAAAGACAGTGAATTTACCTGGAAA
>REAV01000102.1 GCA_004294465.1 Sphingobacteriia bacterium
ATCGATTGCTTGCCCATCAGCATTAATGCTATTTCTTTTATGTGCGTTGATAAGATTACCATCTACTCCACTCAATCCCATGGCATTTACCTGATATCCTTGTAACTGGGCTACAATATTTTTATTAATAAGCCCTGCATAAACCATTGTTACAATTTGTAAAGTAGCATCGTCAGTAATTCTCCTGCCATCTATAAGCTGCTGTTTTATGCCCATGGTTTCTGCCAAACGAGTGGCCATTTTTCCACCGCCATGTACCAATATTTTATTCCCTTCTAATTGAGCAAATGCTTGAAGGAATTGCAACAATGAAGCTTCATCGTCAACAATATTACCTCCAATTTTTATGATATATAGTTGCTCCATTATTGCGCTATGCTATTAATTAAAGGGTAAATGTTTCACTTTTAAAATATTACTCAACACTGTTTGTGCTGCCCAAACCCTATTTCCTGCTTGTTTTGTAACCAGGCTATTTGGGCCATCTAAAATCTCATCACTTAATTCTATATTTCTTCTAACCGGTAAACAATGCATAATTTTTGCATTGTTGGTTTGCTGTAGTTTTTCATTAGTCATCATCCAAACAGGATCATTTTCATACACTTTACCATAATCAGTAAAAGTGCTCCAGTTTTTTACATAAACAAAATCAGCATTCATCAAAGCTTCATCTTGGTTATGGGTAATTGTTGCGCCTTTGGTGAAATCAGATGATAATTCATAATCAACTGGATGAGTAATTACAAATTCGACTTCTCCCCATGCATTCATCCATTGGGCAAAACTATTGGCTACACATTGAGGTAAAGGTTTTATATGCGGCGCCCAGGTCAAAACGACTTTTGGCTTTCTATTTACAAATTCATTCGCTCGGCTATTCATTTCTTCTTGAATAGTGATTATATCTGTAAAAGATTGCAAAGGATGTAGGGTAGCACTTTCTAAACTAATTACCGGTACACCAGCATATTTAATAAACTGATTAATATACATTTCACTATAATCATCTTCTCTGTTTTTTAAAGAAGGAAATGTACGAATAGCCAATATATCGAAGTATTGTCCAAGAATAGGAGCAGCATCTTTAACATGCTCTACAGTATTTCCACTCATGATGGCGCCTTCTTCAAATTCTAAAGCCCAACCTTCTTTATCTACATTAAAAACAATTGATTCCATTCCCAGATTGGCAGCAGCAACTTGTGTGCTTAATCTTGTACGAAGACTTGGGTTCAAAAAAAGCAAACCTATTCTTTTACCCTTGCCTAAAGTTTGATCGATTAAAGCATTGTGCTTGTAATTGATTGCCTGTTTTACCAGATCATTGATATTGCTTACATCTTTAACGGAAATAAACTGTTTCATATTGACTTGTTTTCCTGCAATTCAGCAATGGATTTTTTTAAAGCAGTTAAAAATTCATCAGCTTGTTGCTGATTCAACGCTAGTGAAGGAAGCAAACGAATTACATTGGGTTTTGCTTCTCCTGTAAACACATGATAATCGTCTAATAATTTTTTCTTTAAGCCTTTTAAATTTTCAGGCACATCAAATCCTATCATCAATCCTTTACCACGAATATTTTCAATACCCATAATTGATGACAACTCATTCATTAAATAAGCCCCCATTTTTTTTGCATTTTGAATTAATGATTCATTATCCATTACTTCAAGAACCGCTAAAGCTGCTGCACAAGCCAAATGGTTTCCACCAAAAGTGGTTCCCAACATAAAATGTTTTGGTTGTATATGTGGTGCAATCAAAATTCCTCCAATAGGAAATCCATTCCCCATCCCTTTTGCCATCGAATAGATATCTGCCTGAACTCCATCTACATCATGCGCAAAGAATTGTCCACTTCTTCCATACCCACATTGAACACTATCCGCAATAAATACAACTCCATATTGATTGCAAAGATTTCTAATCAATCCTAAAAAAGGATCTGATGCAATATTGATACCGCCTACCCCTTGAATTCCTTCAATGATCACAGCTGCCAATTCATTTCCATTTGATTGAAAATATGTGTTCAAGGCATGTTCATCATTAAATGGTAAAAAATCTACGTTATCAGTTTCATTCACTGGTGCAACAATGCTTGGATTATCTGTAGCAGCTACTGCCAAAGATGTTCTTCCATGAAAGCCTTTATTAAAGGCCAGTATTTTTTTCCTGCCAGTATGAAATGAAGCCAGCTTCAATGCATTTTCATTGGCTTCAGCTCCGCTATTACAAAGAAAAAGTTGAAAATCATTTTTCCCGCTAACAGTTGCCAATTTATCCGCTAATTGTTGTTGTAATGGAATAATGATCGAATTAGAATAAAATGCGATTTTTTCTAGTTGCTCTTCAATTCGTTTTACCCAATGTGGATGAGTGTGTCCAATACAAATTACTGCATGACCACCATACATATCTAAATATTGTACTCCCTTGTCGTCCCAAACATAAGAACCCAAAGCCTTGGTAATGGCAATATTATTTAAAGGATATACATCAAATAATTTCATAACACTGT
>REAV01000195.1 GCA_004294465.1 Sphingobacteriia bacterium
CTAAGGTAAAGCAAATTTAAGGAGCAATGGATAAACTTGGTGTTAAGAGAATGATTTGTTTCCAAAATCGAAATTGATAAGAAAAAGTGAAGATAATACTTGGTTTGCTGTTGAGAATTAGATCATTCTTCGGCTTCTTTGCAAAAAGATATAGTTTCAAACAACTACAACGTTCGCTGCCGAGAAATGCATACCCTAAACTTTAAAGAAAACTAAATTCAGTATTTCTCAAAGGCTCACTTATGTAATTGTTTGAAACTCCTAATCGTAAAAAATAAATATTTAATTTTCTCAAAAGCCCATGTTTGTATTTGCTTAAATTACTTATTTTTAATAAAATCCAATTCATGAAAAATGCATTTTTTATTATTGCATTAGTCCTTGCTCTGCAAACAAAAGCTCAAACAAAAAGCAGATTTTCTACCGAAATCAATTATGGCATACAAGGCAATTACTTTGTGAGAAGCTATAATGAAATTGGAAGGCCAGATGGCACAGCATTTTTAAATAAAAATTTTATTGGAACCATTGGGGGAGCCGAAATAATTTATAGAGCAACCAATATGGCATCTTGGGGTCTTGCATTTTCTAAAAGTACTAATACAAGAAATGTATCTTATAGTACTAGTATTAACGGAGTGAGTGTGTCTATTGGTGATTTTGATTTAAAGCATGAAAACAGGTTTTATCAATTATTCTACCAAAGAAAGTTTTCTAAAAAACTACCAAGTCTAACTTATGAAATTGGATTATTTTACGTACGTTTTCAACAACAAGAAGTTAGTATTGGGAATTCGGTTTCATTTGGTCAGAGAAATTGGAAGAATAGCAAACTAGAAGAAGGAGGCGCTTTTGTAGGAATTAAATTTGAAAAATATATCGATAAAAAAATAGCACTAGGAATAAAATCAAGGGTATACTATATTGTTACTGCTGATCAGTTAGAATCAATTACTTTAACTCCAACGCTTACTTATCATTTTTAACATTTTACTTCATTAAGTGATCATGCTTATTGTAATCTTACTAAATTACATTTAGTAAGATCTGCTAATAAAAGTTATCATGAATTTATACTTGATTTTATTAATTACATTTTTAGCTCATCAAAATAATGATTTAGCGTATATAAATAAGAAAAATACTTCCTATTTAGATAAAAAAATTCCAGTAGTGGTAGCAGTGAGGGGGGGTAAAAATAGTGCAGAGATGCTGCCCCTAGAATATTACTTAAACGATAAATTAAAAAAAAATAATTACATAATATCAACTTTGGAAAATGCAATGGAATTAATGAAATCTGAAATTGAGCAGTATGTTAAACTTAGCCCTAAAAAATCCATAACATCTGAAAATATAGTTGAAGAATCAATGCGTACAATAAAAAATATGCCCGCTACCTATCAGAAACTCATATTTAGACTAGTGTTAAATGATGCAAAAAAAATTGATAGTTGCTTCTTTCAAGTAATTTATTCACCTAATGGAATAAGACTACCAAAAAACGGCGGATATTTACATGATAGCTTATTGCAAAATAATGATCTAAAACTTTTACTGGATTGCGTTTATGACTCTGTTACAATTAAGCGATGAAGCAATATAATATTTACAAATAGTGCGGCTTCTATGATAAGCGTAAGCTGTTAAGAAGTACAATTATTGTATGCCTTAAAAAAGAAGTTTCAAACAAATACAAGAGTGAGCCTTTGAGAAATGCAGAATTTAGGGTCTCTAAAATCTAGGAAATGCATTTCTCAGCAGCGAACGATGTATTTGTTTGAAAGAAATATTTATTTGTAAAAAACTGGAAGAATTATGCAATTCTCAACAGCGAAAGATGAATTGAATTATCGCTTCGATCTAAAAAATGATTTCATTAAAAAAGCACATTCATTTTCGAGCACCCCATTTACCAATTCCGCTTTCGGATGAAAAGGCCATTGCTCTTGTGTTAATCGGCGGTATCCATTTTTTTCATCCGATGCACCAAAAACAATTCTGCCAATCTTCCCCCAGTAAATAGCACCGCAACACATGATGCAAGGTTCGAGTGTAACATAGAGTGTTGCTTCGGGAAGGTATTTTGCTCCTAAAGAACTATAAGCAGTAGTTAATGCAAGTATTTCAGCATGTGCTGTGGAGTCGTTTAATAATTCCACCTGGTTATGTGCTCTTGCAATAATTTTATTATTCATTACCACCACTGCACCAACAGGAACTTCATCTGAATCGTATGCGAGTTGAGCTTCTTTCAATGCTTGTTGCATGAAATAATCATCATTCAACAATTGCATGGTTATAATTTTTTGATCATGATATTTCTGTACCAAACTTTATCGCCATGATCTTGTAATGCAATATGACCGCTGAATATTCTTCCAAAATCTGGTTTATCTTTGAACTTACTACCTGCTATTAAGTTTTTCCAGTCAGCATCGCCATAAGTAGTTGAAACAACATTTGTACCATTCAAATAAAAATCGAGTTTCCCATTGTTACTAATAATCTCCACTAAATTCCATTCTCCTACTTTATTTACAGCACCTTCTTTTCCTTCAATTAAATCGTATAAATTTCCTGCACGGTGTTTTTTTATTTTCCCGTCGGGATGACCATCGTTGTCGAGTACTTGCATTTCGGGTCCTGTAAACCAAACTTGCTTATACTTAGCGGTATCATCTTGTACCCAGAAAATAATTCCGCTATTGCCATTTTTGGAAATCTTCCATTCTAATTTTAAATGGAAATTAGAAAAGCTAGCATCGGTTACAATATCGCCTCCTTCTGCACCAGCTGTTTTTATTGATTCTGCATCAAAAAACAATGAACCATCTTCTACTTTCCAGGCAGAACCTACCGATGTTTTACCATATTTGTGCCATCCCTTGGTATTTTTCCCATTGAATAAGGAAATCCATTCTTTGGGTTTTTGTTCATCAGGAATAGATGTTCCAAAAAAAGTATTCAAAATTACTATTGCTCCAATTAGAAATGGGTACATGAAGAATTATTTTATTATTGAGAATTATTTTTTTAACAGAAAAATATATTTTACCATTTGTTCTGCATCGGCTTCTGATATCTGTGGATGTGGTGTCATTGGTACTTCGCCCCAATTGCCTTTTCCACCCTTGATAATTTTTCCTGCAAGCATTTTGATGTTGTCTTCAGTGTTTTCATATTTTGCTGCAACATCGGCATAAGCTGGCCCGATTAATTTATCTTTTACTTTATGACATGTTAAGCAATCTGATTTGCCAATCAATTCCAAACCTTTTTGATAATCAGGATTAGATCCTAAATCATCTTTTGTTGGAGCAGCTGAACCCAATTCAGGTTGGTTAGCTACTGTTTCTTTTTTTTCTCCGCCACCACAAGCTGCAATAGCTGCTGCAAATACAATTAGTGTAAAAAACTTTTTCAATTTGATTTATTTTATGGTTCTAAAAATACGCTTTTCTAATTAACTCTTATCTCATAATTCTTCATTCCAATATTGTATCTCTTATCTTTTATCTCTTAACTCATATCTATTTAAATGCCTAAAATCCTTTTATTTAATTCATCATTAGCTCCAGTAGCAGCAAAATCATCAAATGCTTTTTCCGTTACTCGTATGATGTGCTGCTTTATAAATGGCGCTCCTTCAGTAGCACCTGTTTCTGGATGTTTGATAGCACATTCCCATTCCATCACAGCCCATCCTGTATAATCGTATTGAGCCAACTTACTAAAGATGGTTTTAAAATCTACTTGTCCATCTCCTAATGAACGGAACCTGCCAGCTCTATTGATCCAGCTTTGATAGCCACCATAAACTCCTTGTTTACCCGTTGGATTAAATTCAGCATCTTTTACATGAAACATTTTAATACGTTCATGGTAATGATCTATATAAGTTTTGTAATCAAGACATTGTAATACAAAATGAGAAGGATCATACAATAAACAAGCGCGGGAATGATTATTTACTTTTTCTAAAAATAATTCATAAGAAACGCCATCATGTAAATCTTCACCTGGATGTATTTCATAACAAAGGTCAATTCCATGAGTATCAAATTCATTTAAAATCGGCAACCATCTTTTGGCCAATTCTGTAAATCCAGTTTCTACTAATCCTGCCGGACGTTGTGGCCAAGGATAGACAGTTTGCCATAATAAAGCACCACTAAAAGTAGCATGTGCATTGAGGCCCAGGTTAGCTGATGCTTTTGCTGCATATTTTAATTGCTGCACTGCCCATGTGGTTCTTGCTGTTGTATTTCCTCTAATGGCTTCTGGCGCAAATCCATCAAATAATGCATCGTATGCAGGATTTACTGCTACCAGTTGACCTTGCAAATGAGTACTCAATTCGGTGATTTGCATTCCAGTTGATTCCACAATTCCCCTTATTTCATCTGCATAGGTTTTGCTTTCTGCAGCTTTCTGTAAATCGATGCATCGAGGATCCCATGAAGGAATTTGAACTCCAACAAAACCCAATGATGCCGCCCATTTACAAATAGATTCCAAGCTATTAAATGGGGCAGTATCACCCATAAACTGTGCTAAAAAAATACCAGGGCCTTTTATTGTTCTCATTGGTTATTGATTTTATAAGTGGTCCATTTTTCATTCGATTGTGCCGATGCAACTACATTATCAATAAATGCCATACCGCGAATACCGTCTTCCACCGAAGGAAAATCTAGCGCCTCTTTACTTGGAACCGTTCCATCCAATTTAGCCATTAAGGTAGCTGCAAAATTTTTATAAATATTGGCAAAAGCTTCTAAATATCCTTCGGGATGCCCGCCTGGTGTTCTGCAGTTGGATGTTGCATAACTAGATAGTCGATCAGTATAATTAGATCCTGCTCTCAATATCTGAGTAGGTGCGTCTAGCCATTTCACTATTAAAGTATTCGGTTCCATCTGTGCCCATTCCAATCCACCTTTTTCTCCATAAACCCTTATTTTTAAAGCGTTTTCCTCGCCTGCCGCCACTTGAGATGCCATTAAAACACCAGTAGCACCATTATCAAAATGCAATAAAACAGCACCATCATCATCTAAGGCCCTGCCTGTAACAACTGTATTTAAATCGGCACATAGTTTAGAAATTTTTGCTCCGCTGATATATTCCGCTAAATGGGCAGCATGTGTTCCTATATCCCCCATACTTCCACTCTTTCCAGATTTTTTTGGATCAGTTCTCCAGGCGGCTTGTGCATTTCCTTCGCGCTCACTTAACTTACTCAGCCATCCTTGCGGATATTCTACCCATATCTTTCTAACTTTCCCCAATACTCCATCAGCCACCATAGCTTTGGCTTGTTTTACCATAGGATAGCCCGAATAAGTATGTGTTAAACAAAGTACTAATCCAGTAGCATCCACTTTGGCTTTTAATTGTAAAGCTTCATCTAAATTAAACGCGATGGGTTTTTCTATCACTACATGAAAACCGTTGTCTAGTGCCATCATTGCAGGAGCAAAATGCGCAAAATTCGGAGTCACAATGGTAACAAAGTCCATTCTTTTATCTGATGGTAAAGCAGCTTCCTTGGTGATCATCTCTTCGAAAGTCAGGTATATTCTATCTTTTGGAAGAAATAAAATTTCACCAGATTCTTGCGCAACAGCAGGGTTAATGCTTAAAGCCCCACATACTAATTCAATTTGGCCGTCCATATTTGCAGCCAACCGATGAATGGCACCAATGAAAGCGTCTTTGCCTCCACCTACCATTCCCATTCTTAATTTTCTTGCCATAACATCAATTTTAATTGGATATTCTTTGTCAATAAAAGTAAATAATTAGAAGGGGAGTAAAGCTAATTATTTAAAAGAAGTTTTTTTTCGATAACAATAATTATATTTAGTCTCTTATTTGCCATTTGATGAAGAACGAAAATAGACGATCTGCTATTAAAAATATTCTTGCAGGAACTGCCGCAATGGCTATCACTCCGATATCGCAAACCTTTGCGAAAGCCAACGATTTTTCAACAGTATTGGAAAACACAAACATGAACTTAAAAGGCAATATTAATCACGCAGTTTGCAGGTGGTGCTTTAATGATTTAACCCTTGAACAACTTTGTATTGAGGCAAAAAAAATGGGCATCACTGGTATAGATTTAATTGGCCCAAAAGAGTGGCCAATACTCAAACAGCAAGGCTTGTTTTCGAGTATGTGTAATGGCGCAGAAATCAGCCTGGTAAAGGGCTGGAATGACCCACAATATCATACTACCTTAATAAAAAATTACACAGAACATATTGAGTTGGTTGCGGCAGCAGGCTATAAAAACCTGATTTGTTTTTCGGGAAACAAAAACGGAATGGATAATGAAACAGGGTTAAAAAATGCTGCTGATGGGTTAAAAAAGATAATGTCGCTGGCAGAAAAGAAAGGCGTAATTATTCAAATGGAACTTTTTAATAGTAAGGTTGATCATAAAGATTATATGTGCGATAGTACTGCTTGGGGTGTAGAGCTTTGTAAAAAAATTGGCTCTCCAAATTTTAAATTATTGTATGATATCTATCATATGCAGATTAATGAAGGAGACGTTATAAGAACCCTTACCAGCAATCATGAATTTATTGGTCATTATCATACTGCCGGTGTGCCAGGTAGGCATGAAATTGATGAGAGTCAAGAATTATTTTATCCTGCCATAATGAAAGCGATTGTAGCTACAGGATACAAAGGATATGTTGCCCAGGAGTTTATTCCGGTTGCAAAAGATAAATTGGCTTCTTTGAAAAAAGCGATCGACATATGTGATATATGAGTTAAGAATTAAGAGAGAAGAATTAAGAGATAAGAGATATAAGATAAAAGATAAGAGATACAAAGGTTGAGTGAATTGTTTAATCGTTTATAAATAAATACTATGGCGGAACAAAATTTTGATGCAATCGTAATTGGCTCTGGAATCAGCGGCGGATGGGCTGCTAAAGAGTTAACCGAAAAAGGGTTGAAAGTGTTGATGCTCGAAAGAGGAAGAAACATTGAGCATGTAAAAGATTATGTAAATGCCAACAAAGAAGCTTGGGATTATCCGCACCATGATCGTAAAACACAGGAAATGATTGCCAATAATCCTGTACGCAATCGCGATTATCCTTTGAATGAATCTACATTTGATATGTGGGCTAATGAAAAAGAAAGTCCTTATACAGAAGTAAAAAGATACGATTGGTTCAGGGGATACCATGTTGGTGGACGTTCCTTATTATGGGGTAGACAATCCTATCGTTGGAGCGATTTAGATTTTGAAGCAAATGCAAAAGATGGTGTTGCTATAGACTGGCCTGTGCGTTATAAAGACATAGCACCTTGGTATGATTATGTAGAAAAATTTGCAGGCATCAGTGGTAACAGAGATGGTATTCCTGTTTTACCAGACGGGCAATTCATGCCTCCAATGGATATGAACTGTGTAGAAAAAGATGTTGCTAAAAGAATTAAAGATTTTTATAAAGGACAACGTGCCATGATTATTGGCCGTACTGCCAATATTACTCAACCTTTGGAAGGACGTACCAATTGCCAGTTCAGAAATAAATGTTGGCTAGGATGTCCATTTGGCGCCTATTTCAGCACTCAGTCTTCTACTTTACCTGCAGCTATGAAAACGGGCAATCTTACTTTACGCCCTTGGAGTATTGTCACCAAAATATTATACGATAAAGACAAAAAGAAAGCAACTGGTGTTGAAGTATTGGATGCAGAAACCAACAAAACCTATGTATACAATGCGAAAATAATTTTCTTGAACGCCTCTACGTTGAATTCTGCTTGGGTATTGATGAACTCAGCAACCGATGTATGGGAAGGAGGATTGGGCAGCAGTAGCGGTGAGTTAGGACATAATATTATGGACCATCATTTAGGAGCAGGTGCAAATGGCAAAATTGATGGCTATGAAGACAAATATTATTTTGGGAGAAGAGCCAATGGCATTTATATACCTCGTTATCAAAATGTAAATGGAGATACACGAGAATATAAAAGAGGATTTGGCTATCAAGGTTCTGCAAGCAGAGAAGGTTGGGGAAGACAAATTGCTGAAATGAGCATTGGCGGAGATTTTAAAGATGCATTAACTGAACCAGGCGGTTGGAGAATGGGTATTATGGGTTTTGGTGAAGTATTACCTGATCATGCCAATTTTGTTACACTCGATAAAACTGTAAAAGATAAATGGGGTTTGAATGTGTTGAAGATTGATGCAGAACTAAAAGAGAATGAATTAAAGATGCGCAAAGATATGCAGGCTGATGCCATTGAAATGCTTACCAATGCTGGCGCTAAAGATGTAAAGGGATATGATGCGAATGGTGTGCTTGGCAGAGGCATTCACGAAATGGGAACAGCTAGAATGGGTGCTGATCCTAAAACATCTGTAGTGAATAAGCACAATCAAATTTGGGATGCTCCGAATGTATTTGTAACAGATGGATCTTTCATGACTTCAGCTGCTTGTGTAAATCCTTCTTTAACTTATATGGCATTTACTGCGAGAGCAGCAGATTATGCAGTGAGTGAATTAAAGAAAGGGAATTTATAATTTAATTGCTGGGATTTTATTAATTAATTAAGACATTTTAAAAATACAATTATGAATAGAAGAGAAGCATTATCCAGTGTAGCCGTTTTATTGGGCGGCACTTTGATTGGTGCAGAAGCTTTTTTATCGGGATGTAAAAACGCATCGAGTGATGTGGTAGCATTTACTCCAGATGATATTGCTTTTTTAAACGAAGTAGCTGAAACAATTTTACCTAAAACTGATACTCCGGGAGCCAAGGAAGCTAAAGTGGGTGATTTTATGGCGGTGATAGTAAAAGATTGTTATAAGCCAGCAGAAGCAAAAGCATTTATGGAAGGAATGGCTGCCTTGAAATTCAAAGATGCTAAAGCTAAAATTGGAAAATCATTTATGGAAGCCTCCCCAGAAGAGCGCCATAAATTATTGGTGGAATTAGATGCAGAACAAAAAGCGTTTCAAGAAAAAAAGAAAACAGATGATTTGCCTCATTATTTCCGTATGATGAAAGAACTTACATTATGGGGCTTCTTTACCTCTGAAGTAGGTGCTACCAAGGCTTTGCGTTATGTTGCTGTGCCAGGAAAATATGAAGGTTGTATTGATTATAAGAAAGGAGATAAAGCTTGGGCGACATAGAGAATTATGAGATAAGAATTATGAGATAAGAGATATGAGATAAGAGATATAAGATAAGAGATATAAGATAAGAGATATAAGATAAGAGATATGAGATAAGAGATATGAGATAAGAGATATAAGATAAGAGATACAGAGAAAACAGTTGGTTTAGCAACTGCAGGATTAACATTGCCTTTTACTGGTAAGAGTAATTTAATAGAAGAATTTGCAGCATATAAAAAATTGTCTGCTTTTGGAATACAGTTGTGGACAGTGAAATCAGAAATGGGCGCCGATGCAAAAGGAACTTTGGCCAAATTAGCTAAAGATGGATATAAGCAAATCGAAAGTTTTGAAGGCCCGAAGGGAATGTTTTGGGGAATGAAAAATACAGAGTTTAAAATGTATATGGACGATTTGGGTATGAATTTAATTTCATCTCATTGCAACAATACTGTAGACTTTGAACGAAAAGCAACTGAAGCTGCTGAAATAGGAGTTAAGTATTTAATATGCGCCTATAAAGGGCCACAAAAATCAATCGACAATTTCAAGGCATTTAATGATGAGTTTAATAAGTGTGGTGAAATCTGCAAAAAAAACGGAATAAGATTTGCCTACCATAATCATGACTATTCTTTTAAAATGATTGATGGACAAATGCCTCAAAAAGTAATGATGGAAGGAACTGATGCTTCATTGGTAGATTTTGAAATGGATATTTATTGGGTGGTTGCTGCAAAAGAAAACCCTGAAGAATGGTTTAAAAAATATCCCAACCGATTTAAATTATGTCATGTAAAAGACCAGACTAAAACAGCCACTGGAATTGAGTCTTGTCATTTAGGTAAAGGTGCGATAGATTTCAAATCGATACTTAAAACAGGAAAGGCAGAGGGATTACAGCATTTTATTGTAGAACAAGAAGCATTTACTGGAAGCAATCCAATGGATTCAGCTGCTGCCAATGCCTTATACATGAAAGCAATTAGCATATAAATACATCCTGTTAATTACTGCTATTTATCAAGGGAACAATATTGTAAGTGGCTTCTACAGACCTTTCTGATTTATTCCATATGTATTTGCCATCCACTTTTTTGCCAAGAGGTAAGCCCCAACTCTCTTGGAAATCGGTATTCATTAAAATAATTTGAATTGGAATATTTTTTTGGCGAATGATTTTTGCTGTTTCCAACACTTCCTCGCGCATGTCTTTATATAATGCATATTTCATCCATGGAATAATCACAACATAGTTACCAATTAAATTTTCTGCAAAAATATTTTTTCTATCTAAGGTTCTTAAAGGCGCTAACGCTTTGTTTAGATTTCTGTTTGTATCAATTAATTTTTCAAAATGAATGGATAAGGAATCAGGATTAGCTGCTGTATGAGCAAAGAATGGGGCCCAATTATTTTCATTTTTTGGAACTAATGCATTGCCGTTGGGGTCGAAAAATTTGTTTGACCATGCAGTATTAAAGTTGAGTAAACTAGCTGAATCTAATGGAGTTTGATGAATATAAGTATGTAATGCGGGCAATGAATCTTTTTGATTCAAAAAAGCTTGAACCGTAGATGCATTTTCAACGCGTGGTGATTTTCCTCCAGCTAACTTATATATTCCTTGTGCACATGACAAAAACAGAAGTAGATGAGCAGCAACAACAATATATAGAGTAATTTGACGCATCTTTTTTTATTGATAACATCAAATAATAAGCCATCAAAGGCAACGAACTGTTAAAGGAATTGCCAGATTATCACTTTTTAGAATAATCTATTCTAAAATGAACGATAGGTTCTTTTGATAAACTGATTGGCTTCATCAAAATTGGTGATCTTCATATTTGGTCCATCCCACAAAAGTTTAATATTTCTACCAGGATAAGTTGTGTTTCCACTGCTGCTTTTCTTTTGCAAATCGTTGCTGCGTATAGCTAAATTGCCCATCAAGACACTTTCGGTTAGAGGGCCTGCGATATCAAAATGAGAACTTAGATTTTTTGCTTTATCAGAACCATATCCTGCAATAGCGGCTTCTACCCAAGCTGCATAGTGCCCATTATCTCCATTGGGAACCCTTGCAATTGTCTGAGGAACGATGGTTTGTTTGCTCCTACTGGTTGGCAATAAATTAGGCAATGCTCCATATGTACCACAAATCATCTTTCCTTTAGTTCCTAAAAAGATTGTTCCGTTTCCACCATCACCCATTAATTCGTTGGGTTCTAATTCCTCAGGACGATCTGGGCGAATACCACCATCCATCCAATGTAATTTTACATCGGGCTTACCATTTTGTCCTTTGAAAGTTAAAATAATATGAGATGCAGTTGGGCAGCTTTCCGGATAGTATGCCCTTGTCCACGGTTGTAGATACCTGGTTGCAACACTACATTCGGCCGAAACAGGATAACCCAATCCTAAAACAGCAAATGCAGGTGCTATGATATGACAAGCCATGTCGCCTAAAGCACCAGTACCATAATCCCACCAGCCACGCCAGTTAAAAGGAAGTAATCCCTCTACAAAGTCTTTGTAAGGTGCTGTTCCCAACCATAAATTCCAATCTAATTCTGCAGGTATGGGGCCAGTAGCAATAGGCCATCCAATTCCTTGAGGCCAAACTGGTCGATCAGTATAACAATAAATAGTATGCACATCTCCAATAATACCTGCATTATACCAATCAATTAATTGGCGAACGCCATCACCTGATGCACCTTGATTACCCATCTGTGTTACTACTTTGTATTTATGGGCGGCTTCGGTCATGGTTCTTGCTTCATAAATATCATGAGAAAGCGGCTTTTGAACATAGACATGCTTTTTTAATTGCATAGCTGCCAATGCTTGTGGGGCATGCATATGGTCAGGAGTTGATACAGAAACTGCATCTATATTTTTATGCTCTTTATCGAGCATTTCGCGATAGTCTTTGTACTTTTTTGCATTTGGATATCTACTTCTGCTTTTTGCTGTTTGACGTTCATCTACATCACATAAAAATGCAATATCTGCTTTGCCGCTTTGGTGAAAATTCCAGAGATCACTTTCTCCCTTACCGCCAGCTCCAATACCAGCTACTTGTAATTTATCACTTGGTGCAATAAATCCTCTGCCTAATACATGGCGAGGAACAATGTAAAAACCTGCAGCAGCAATACCTGCATTACGGAGGAAGGAACGACGAGATGGATTTTCTTTTTTCATGAATGGCAATTATGAACAATGAATATACAGAAAATAATAAAAAAGGAGATAATCAAATCCTATGTAATTTTAAAAAGCTGATTATTTTTGGTTGTAAGTCAACAATAAATAAAACCTAGATAAAATGAGATCATTACTCACCGTCACAGCATTGTTGGAAGGATGTACTGGTTTGGCACTTGCTTTTGTTCCTACTTTGGTTGCATCAAAATTACTTGGCACTAGTTTCACCGATCCGGGTGTAATGATCATTGCGAAACTTGCCGGTGCTGCATTAATAACTATTGCAATTGCCTGTTGGCTTTCGAGAAGTAATTCTCAGTCTACTATTATGGTTAAAGCTATGCTTGCATATAATTTCTTTTCTATAGTTTTACTATCATACTCAGCATTAGGGGAAAGCATTTCAGGACCTGGTTTGTGGCCGGCTGTGTTCATTCATCTTGTATTGTTGATTTGGTGTTTATTTTCATTGAAGTCTAAGCAGCAATCTCAAATTAACACTTAAGTCAAACAAAATTAATTCGGCCATTATTGAAACCAATTATTGCATTTCTTTCATACTTTTTTAATCATACGATTTTCAATGTCTCAAAGAATCATCATTCAAAATATCAGCATCGTTAATGAAGGAAAAATCATCATTAACGATCTTCTGATCGACAAAGGAATCATTCAAAAAATTGGATCAATCAATCATATCGACAATGCTACAATCATTGATGGAACGGGAAAATTTCTTTTCCCTGGTATAATCGATGGACAAGTTCATTTTAGAGAGCCGGGGCTTACGCATAAAGGCGACCTCTATTCTGAATCTAAAGCGGCCGTTGCAGGTGGAGTAACTTCTTTTATCGATATGCCCAATACCATCCCCAATGTTTTGACCATGGAACTATTTGAGGAGAAGTACAAAATAGCTGCAAAAAAATCCCTGGCAAATTTTGGTTTTTTTCTGGGCGTAAATGGCGATAATATAGATGAAATAATACAACTAGATACTTCCAAACTCTTAGCTGTATCTGATGATGGACTTTATTTTACTAAGAAAGGCAATTTGTTGGCAGATAACCCTGAAACAATGGAAAAATTGTTTGCCAATTGTAAATCGATCATTGCCATTCATTCCGAAAAAGAACAAATAGTAGAGGAGAATGAAAATATATACAGAGAAAAATATGGCGAAAATGTACCTGTGGAATTTCATCCATTAATCAGAAGTGAGAAAGCATGTTATGAAGCAACTAAAAGAGCGATTGAACTGGCTAACAAGCACCATGCTAAACTCCATATTCTTCATTTAACAACTGAAGCAGAAACGCATTTATTTAGAAACGATATTCCATTAAAAGAAAAAAATATTACTACAGAAGTATCGGTTCATCATTTATGGTTTTCCGATAAAGATTATCCTGAATTAGGAACACTCATTAAATGGAATCCAGCAATTAAAACAGAAAAAGATAAAAAGGGACTTTTAAAAGCATTATTGGATAATAGAATAGATATTGTAACAACCGATCATGCTCCGCACTCTTTAGACGAAAAACAAAAACCCTATTTTCAGTCTATGTCTGGAGCACCGATGGTGCAACACTCTTTGAATATTATGCTGGAATTTTACAAGCAAGGACTTATTTCTTTGGAAGTCATTGCAGAAAAAATGTGCCATAACCCAGCCATACTGTATAGAATTACTAATAGGGGATTTGTAAGAGAAGGGTATGCTGCGGATTTAACCATTCTTGATCTTCATTCCGAATGGACTGTCTGCAAAGAAAATATCTTATATAAATGCGGTTGGTCTCCTATAGAAGGAACCCATTTTCAAACTAAAGTGACGCATACATTTGTTAATGGAAATTTGGTATATGAGAATGGAAGTTTCAACGAAGAAATAAAAGGGGAAGCATTATTAAAGATCATTGAATAAAACTAAAATGAACTGAGGAGGTATTTTTTATTTCCTTAACTTGAGTAAATAAAAATTTCCCTGATGAGTTCCTTACTAGATCAACTCCATGCAATGCGCCGTTATTTTGAAACTGGCGTAACTAAACCATATGCATACAGGAAACAACAATTACTTGCTTTAAAAAAGGTGGTAGAAGAAAATGAACAAGCCATTTATGACGTTTTACATGCCGATTTAAAAAAAAGCAAAGAGGAGAGTTGGGTTACTGAGAATGGTTTTTTCATGGCAGAATTGAAAGACACCCTTTCTAACTTAAAAAATTGGATGGAGCCTCAAGCCGTACCAACCAATTTATTAAATCTTCCATCGAGCAGTAAAATTGTTCAAGAACCATTGGGTGTTGTTTTGGTGATTGGGCCATGGAATTATCCATTTCAATTATTATTCACTCCATTAATGGGGGCTATAGCAGCTGGTAATTGTGTGGTTTTAAAACCCAGTGAGTTTGCACCTGCTACTGCTGCAATCATGCAAAAAATTGTAGAAGCTTGTTTTACACCAGAACAGGTTTTATATATTCCAGGAGATGGTGCAACAGTTATTCCTGAGATGATGAATCATTTTTCTTTTGATCATGTTTTTTATACTGGCAGTACTTCTGTAGGAAAAATCATTTATAAAATGGCCGCAGAAAAGTTAACGCCTGTAACATTAGAACTCGGTGGCAAAAGCCCTTGTGTAGTGGAAGCCGATGCCAATATTTCGGTTGCTGCGAAACGGATAGCTATGCCTAAATATTCCAATGCTGGTCAGATGTGCGTTGCTCCTGATTACGTATTGGTGCATGAAAGCAAAAAAAACGAGTTGATTGAAGCCTTAAAAAAAGCGATACCCAATATGTATGGAGTAGACGCTTCAAAAACGGATGGATATGGAAAGATCATTAATGAAAAACAGTTCAATAGAATCATCACTTACTTGACGGATGGCACAATCGTGTATGGTGGAAAATACAATGCAGCTGATTTATATATTGAACCTACTATAATTGATGGAGTAAATATTGATTCGAAAATAATGAAGGAAGAAATTTTTGGACCAATTCTTCCAATACTTACTTTCAACACTATGGAAGAAGCAAAAGCAATTATTGCGCACAATCCTAATCCATTAGCATTTTATATTTTCACTTCTTCTAATGAAAAAGAAAAAGCTTGGATTGACGCAGTTCCTGCTGGTGGGGTTTGTGTAAATGCAGCAAGTGTTCATTTGATGAATCCGCATCTTCCCTTTGGTGGTAGAGGTTTCAGTGGCACAGGCGCATATCATGGTAAATACAGTTTCGATACATTCAGCCATAAAAAGTCAGTGATGAAATCGTTTACCTGGTTTGATCCAGCATTAAAATATCCGCCATTCAATGGTAAATTGAAATTATTAAAATGGATGCTAGGATGAAAAAATTCATCCTGATATTACTCACTTTATTCATCATTGCAATTGTATTTGTAAAACAAAAAAACATGACCTGGAGACAATCTATCTTAAAAGCAATTTATCCATTGATCATGTTGAAAGGAAAAATTGCAGGAAATGATAAAGCCATTAAACTAAATAGTGAAGCGGTTTTACCTACAACTTCTTTTTACGATTTATCGGCAATTAAAAACAATGGCGATACGCTTCCATTCGCCACATTGAAAGGCAAAAAGGTATTGATTGTAAACACTGCCAGTGATTGTGGCTATACAGGTCAATATGAACAATTAGAGCAATTGCACAAAAAATATGGCAATCAATTGGTAGTGCTGGGTTTTCCTGCCAACGATTTTAAAGAGCAAGAGAAAAAATCAGATACCGATATTGCGGAGTTTTGTAAAGTGAATTATGGTGTAAGTTTTCAATTGATGAAAAAATCTAGCGTGATAAAATCTCCAAATCAAAACATCGTATTTAAATGGTTGTCTGATCCTGCTGAAAATGGCTGGAGTAAATACCAACCTACCTGGAATTTTAGTAAATATCTGATTGATGAGAAAGGAGTGCTACAGGGATTTTTTACGCAAGATATTTCGCCGTTAGACGGAGCAGTTATTAAGTTATTGGGTTATTAGGTTATGCATTTCTCCTTAAGGTATCTCATAACTCATATCTTTTATCTTATATCTCTTCTTTCTTAATTCTTCTTTCTTAATTCTTAATTCTTAATTCTATATGGGGCAATTCTCATGGTAATTGATCAACTCTATAGGAGTTCTCTCAAAACCATATCCAGCATAAGCTACAGCCACTTCATCTAAGACAGCTTCTATCTCCAATGGGTCCATCAAGGTAACTAAGCGTGCGCGATAATCTTTTATTCCTGGTAAACCTTTTAAGTAATTTGTATAATGACGGCGCATTTCGAATATACCCACTTTAGGTCCCTTCCATTCTACAGATTTTTGCAAATGTTTTTTACATACTGCCACTCGTTCTATTAAAGTTGGGGATGGCATTATTTCTCCAGTAGCTATATAATGTTTGATCTCTCTGAAAATCCATGGGTAACCAATAGCGGCTCTTCCAATCATTATTCCATCTACCCCATAACGATTTTTATATTCCACTGCTTTTTGTGGGCTGTCAATATCTCCATTCCCAAAAATCGGAATATGCATGCGTGGATTATTTTTCACTTTTGCAATTAGGGTCCAATCGGCTTCACCTTTATACATTTGAGCCCTTGTTCTTCCATGTATTGCCAGCGCTTTGATTCCTACATCCTGTAATCGCTCAGCTACTTCTTCAATATTTTTATTGGAATCATCCCAGCCCAAACGAGTTTTTACGGTTACAGGCAATGAAGTGCTTTTTACAACAGCCTCTGTTAATCGAACCATTAAATCAATATCTTTCAAAACACCCGCACCCGCACCTTTTAATGCCACTTTTTTTACTGGACACCCAAAATTGATGTCTAGTAAATCAGGGTTTACCGTTTCTACAATTTTTGCACTTAATGAGAGTGCTTCTTCATCTCCTCCAAAAATTTGTATACCAACCGGGCGCTCATAATCGAAAATATCGAGTTTTTGACGGCTCTTGATGGCATCCCTTATCAACCCCTCACTACTGATAAACTCAGTATACATCAGGTCTGCTCCGTTGTCTTTACATACAGCACGAAATGGTGGATCGCTTACATCTTCCATTGGAGCAAGCAACAAAGGAAAATCAGGAAGTATTATTTGATCAATTTTTACCATATTGCAGTGTATACCTCTTATCCTTTTTTGGGTGTTTCCCAATAAGGAATTTGCGAAATTACAATCTTATTTTTAAAACAATGATTCAGAAGCGATCAGTTGGGTATGGAAGTCAATTTGCATTATTACTTGCATTATTAGGAGTTTTACTCATTTTGGGCAGTTTATTGATGGGTTTTATAGCATCTCAGGTGTTTAATGTACCTATATTAAATGCAGGAAATGAATTGCTCAAGCCCCAAAATGTGCAAATGGCAAGGTTGCTAAATACCCTTGCAACAGCCATTTCTTTCTTTTTGCCAGCATTGATTGTTGCTAAAATAAGTAGTACAAAACCTTTCGAATCACTGGGCTTTAATCGAGTGATTTCTTTTAAGCAAATTGTTTTAGTACTGTTTATCACGTTAGGTGGGCTGTTTTTAAGTGGGTCTCTGGCTGCTTTGAATGAAATGATTCCCATGCCTGCTTCCTTCCTAAAAAAAGCGCGTGAATTAGAAGCTACCTATCAATCAGCAATGCTTACTATGGCCACTATGAAAAATTTTGGCGATTATTTATTGACCTTAATAGTAATTGGTTTAGCTCCTGCCATTTTTGAAGAGGTTTTGTTTAGAGGAAGCATGCAAAGCATTTTGATTCATTGGTTTAAAAGTCCATGGATTGGAATCATTTTTACGGCTATTATTTTCAGTGCAATACATGGTTCTTATTTTGGTTTATTACCTAGAATTGCTTTGGGAATCGTCTTGGGCTTAGTGTATTATTTCAGTAAGAATTTATGGCTTTCGATAACAATGCATTTCTTAAACAATGCTGTTGTGGTTACT
This sequence comes from Sphingobacteriia bacterium, assembly GCA_004294465.1. GTDB lineage: Bacteria > Bacteroidota > Bacteroidia > Chitinophagales > Chitinophagaceae > Sediminibacterium. Next base: position 18,382 of record REAV01000195.1, read on the forward strand.
CAAATTTATTATTTAACAAAAATGGGAAAACCAGTTAAACAAGCAATGGATGAAAGCATGCCTATTTGGTTTGGCGTACTTGCCATACTGGGATTAATGATTATCTTTCGATTGTTCCAACAAACATCTCAACAAGTTCAGGCAAATCATCCAACAAATAATTCCTATGAACTCATGGACTAAAATTTTCTCTACCCGCAATATTGCTGAAGCGAGTATTATTCAAGGCATGTTAGAAGAAAATCAAATTCCTGTACAACAGCTCAATAAACAAGATAGTAGTTATGTAAATTTTGGAGAAATTGAGTTGTATGTTCCCCAACAATTTAAACTTACTGCTGCTCAATTGGTAGAGCAAAGTTTGTTGAATTGATCTGCTTATCTTTACAGTCAACAATTTATATTCAATGGCATTAAATCTGACTACACTTAGAACAAGAGCAATCACTGCAATTGTTTTTGTAATAATTATGTTAGGTGGTATAATTTGGAATGAATGGAGTTTTAATTTTTTGTTTTTGATCATTCAACTCTGTTGTATTGCTGAATTGGTTAAACTCATAAGCGTTATTGACCCGAACTACACTAAATTTCCAATGCCTATTGTAAAATACCTGGCTTTTGGAATAATTTATCTTTCTTTTCCCTTTGCAGCTTTAAGAGACTTGTATAGGCATAGTACCGATTATTTTCCCGGACCCAATTGGATATTACCTATGATCATCATCGCTTCTATTTGGGTAAATGATACAATGGCGTATTTTGTTGGATCACTTATTGGAAAGACACCCCTTTCATCCATTTCACCAAAAAAAACATGGGAAGGAACAATTGGAGGTGCTGTTTTAGCTGTTTTAGTGATTGGCATTGGTGGTCATTTTATTTGGAATTTCTCGATCAATATATTGGTATTAATTGCAGCTACCGCAGCAATTGCAGGCACACTGGGCGATTTACTGGAAAGTAAAATCAAGAGAATGGCCGATGTTAAAGACAGTGGCAATATCATGCCAGGGCATGGTGGTTTTTTAGATCGTTTCGATTCACTTTTATTAGCTGCACCAGCAGTTTGGTTGGTTTTAAAGCTTTTTTTATAAGCATTCTGCGTTTTAGGATTTACATTTGCTTTTCAATATATGCCAATGACCATACATAGAGAAGGATACAGAACAATTGCCATAAGTGCTTTTTTGTTTGGAGTTATCAATATGATTTCCTTTAGTTTTTTGAGTAGCCATTTACCATGGTTGGCAATTGCTTTATTCATTATTACGTTGGGCTTGTTTTTATTTCTGGTTTCTTTTTTTAGAATTCCGAATAGAACACATACGATTAATGAGCATCAAATTATTTGCCCAGCTGATGGAAAAGTAGTAGTGATCGAAGAAATTACTGACGTAGAATACTTTAAAGACAAACGAATACAAGTAAGTATTTTTATGAGCCCTGCCAATGTGCATGTGAATCGCAATCCAATGGATGGTGTTGTAACGTACAATCAAAATCATAAAGGAAAGTATTTGGTGGCATGGCATCCAAAATCATCTACAGAAAATGAGCGCTGGAGTATTGCTGTAAAAAATAATTTT
>REAV01000196.1 GCA_004294465.1 Sphingobacteriia bacterium
TGAGATCGTTATTGGTAACTACATTGGCAGGCACATATTTACCAATACCAGCTATTTTACTTAGAGGCATACACAAGCAATTTATGAGGTTGAAGGTAATGAAATTGTAGGTATTCAGATACCCGTTAATTGATAATCGGTGATAACAACATGATTTCTTTTAAAAAATTAACAGATGTTGTTTTAACCGTTTCAATATCTTTTGATTGAATAGGGGAAGCCATTACATGATTGCCGCAATTTGGAATAGGCACCATTTTCTTTTTTTCAGTTGGAGTTTGAATGGCCGAAAACATATCTTTCATTGCACTTACTTTAACTACTGGATCTTGCTCTTTTTCATTTTTATAATAGTAAAGCACCAATGTTGGTTGATTTATTTTTTCAAAAGTAGTTTTAGTCATTGCAGTTTCTAACAATTCTTCTAATTGCACAGTAGCTTCTAAACGATAATGATGATTCCAATATTGATTGTATTCCGGAATTGGTTTATTTACAATCATATAATTGGATTTTTTTACCAATCTCGCAATTTGTAACCCCCAAGGATTATTCAACAACCAAGCATTTGGGTCATTGATAGCAATATTTGGAGAATACAAAACCAATCCACCCACTTCAGGGAAATTGGCAGCAAGCATGAGCGCTAATGTACCTCCTGTAGAAGTGCCCATTAATATTACCGTATCACCAATTGCTTTTCCAATTGCATATGCTTCTTTTGCTGATTCCCATAAATTTTCTGCTGTCATATTCACCAACTCGTCTGTAGTATCTATTCCATGTTGTGAAAGTCTAGATAGATAAAGGTTACAGCCAAACTGCTTAGCAATTTCTCTGTGAACAGGATTGCCTTCTTCTTGACTTGCACTAAAACCATGCAAGTACACTATTGAGTAATTAGTTTTTTGTTTCAATGAATCGTTGGCCCAAACAATTCTGGCTTCATTGTTGGGTTTAATCTTATGAGAAGATTCTTTAGTTGCAATAAATTTTTCCAATACAGTCGGTTCTGAAGGAACTTCAATTATAGTATTAGTATAATGTGGCTTGGAAGGAGTTGGCCCAATTAGATAAACAATCGCTAATACAGCAACTATACCAATAATAATTTTGAGAAAGCGCATGAATTTTTTTTTAAAGATATTAATTTCTTACCCAATAAGCCCAAAGGATCAGAAGGGGTTGAATGATGATTAATCTAATCCACCCTATAGTAGGAGTCATCTGGATTTTACCTAAATTAAAGTGACCCAATTGAATCATGTAAATATGAGCTGGAATAAATGCGATTAAAACTGCGATGATTCCATATGAAGCAAGTAATCTTGTACTAGGAAAAATCATACCAATGGCCAATACAATTTCTGCTATGCCGCTTACTATATTGATCATATTGGTCCATTGTGTTAAATAGGGAGGAATCAATGGGGTATAAAAACGCGGATTCGCAAAATGATTGTATCCGGCAAATAAATAAAATGCGATGAGTAAATAAAGCAAAAATGACTTCATAAAAGGTTGATATTCATATAAATCTAGGACTAAAATGCGACTAAGGATTGATACAGTAACATAATATTGACACTTAATTACTTGCTCCCCCGTTGTAATATCGTACCTTTGCCGCTCAAATAAATCGTATTATTTACATAAGTAATTGATACTGAAGCAAATACACAATAATGGAAATAAGAAACATTGCCATCATCGCACACGTTGACCATGGCAAAACCACATTAGTAGACCGTATTTTAGGTGCAACTAAGGTTTTTAGAGACAACCAGGATGCTGGCGAGTTAATTATGGACAGCAATGACCTAGAAAGAGAGCGTGGTATTACCATTTTCAGTAAAAATGCTGCTGTTACCTATAATGATTATAAAATAAACGTAATTGATACACCGGGTCACAGTGATTTTGGAGGTGAAGTAGAGCGTGTATTGAAGATGGCTGATGGTGTTATTTTATTAGTAGATGCTTTTGAAGGACCTATGCCACAAACGCGTTTTGTGTTGCAAAAAGCATTGCAATTGAATTTACACCCGATTGTTGTTATTAATAAGGTAGACAAACCAAACTGTCGCCCGGATGAGGTTCATGATGCAGTTTTTGAATTGTTCTTCAATTTAGATGCAACAGAAGAACAATTGAATTTCCCTACTTTCTATGGTAGTGGTAAAAACGGATGGTTCAACGATAGTCTTACTCAAACCGAAGATATTTTCCCTTTAATGGATGGTATTATTAAATATGTACCAGCTCCTAAAGTAAATGAAGGACCATTACAGATGCAGATTACCTCATTGGATTATTCTTCTTTCTTGGGAAGAATTGCGATAGGTAAAGTAACAAGAGGTTCTATTAAAGAAAGCCAGCCAATTGCATTGGTTCAAGCTGATGGATCTATTAAAAAGAGCCGTGTTAAAGAGTTGTATGTGTTTGAGGGAATGGGTAAGCGTAAAGTAACTGAAGTTATTGCAGGAGATTTATGTGCAGTTGTTGGTTTAGAAGATTTCAATATCGGAGATACCATTGCTGACGTGGAGAATCCAGAAGGATTGCCAATTATTAGTGTGGATGAGCCTACTATGAGTATGACTTTTAGTATTAACAACTCACCTTTCTTTGGTAGAGATGGAAAATTTGTTACTTCTCGTCATTTACGTGATCGTTTAATGAAAGAGACAGAAAAGAATTTGGCATTAAGAGTAGAAGATACAGATAGTGCAGATAGTTTCTTGGTATTCGGAAGAGGTATTCTTCACTTAGGCATCTTGGTGGAAACGATGCGTAGAGAAGGATATGAATTAACCGTAGGTAACCCACAGGTATTGGTGAAAACCATTGATGGCAAGAAGCATGAACCATATGAGAACCTTGTGGTAGATGTTCCTTCAGAATTCAGTGGTAAAGTAATTGATTTGGTTACTCAACGCAAAGGTGAGATGCAAATCATGGAAAGTAAAGGCGAAATGCAACATCTTGAATTTGAAATTCCTTCAAGAGGGTTGATTGGTCTTCGTTCTCAAATGCTTACAGGTACTGCAGGCGAAGCTGTTATGGCTCATCGCTTTATTGATTATAAACCTTGGAAAGGTCCAATTCCTGGTAGAAGCAATGGCGTATTAATTGCTAAGTTTCAGGGGGTAACTACAGCTTATTCAATTGATAAATTACAAGATCGCGGAAGCTTTTTTGTTGATCCAGGAGATGAAGTATATGTTGGCCAAATGATCGCAGAACATATTAAGCCAGGTGATTTAAATGTAAATGCAGTGGAAATGAAAAAACTCACCAACCACCGTGCAAGCGGAAGTGATGATGCAGTTAGAATTATTCCAAAATTGCAGTTTACTTTAGAAGAGTGTATGGAATATATTCAACAAGATGAGTGTATTGAAGTAACTCCTAAAAACATCCGTATGCGTAAAACCATTTTGGATGAGAATGATAGAACAAAAGCTTCTAAGAGTATGAAATCAGAAGCAGTAGGATAAAATCCTATTTCATTAATATTTTTAAAGCTATCAGTTAATTACTGGTAGCTTTTTTATTTTATTCAGTAACTTTATCTTTTGCTCGAACAAATTACTTTCTATGAAAAAAATGATCACCCTCGCATCAGTGGCAATCCTCTTTTTTGCTGCTTGTAAAAAAAATGATACTCCAATAGATGCCAATATTCGTTTGGTAAATTTATCTCCTAATAGTAATAACCTAGATTTGAATGCCAACAATGCATTAGTGATTGGGGGTGTAGCTTATGGTGTAGCAAGTTCCTATAGGCCCATTTCATCGAATAGCCCATTAGCAACTATTACAACTGCAGGTGTTGCAACACCATATGTAAATGCTAACTTATTACTACAACCTTCTAAATTTTATTCATTTTTTGCATACGATTCTACTACTGCTTTTAAAGTAAGTTTAGTAGAAGATGATAGAACCGCTCCGGCAACAGGAAAAATCAATATGCGGTTTCTGCATTTTTACAAAGGTTCTGTAATTGTTGATATCAAAAGAGGAACAACCAGTTTATTTACATCCAGAACAACCAATGATCATTCAAGCAACGGAACTTATACTCAATATACTTCTATGGATCCAGGATCGTATAGTCTGGGTGTATTTGTTGCAGGCAGTTCTGTTAATTTATTTCAGTTACCAGCAATTGACTTTGTGGCAGGTAAAAACTATACCCTTGTATTACGCGGATTCAGTTCAGTTACATCTGGCCCACAAGCTATGGTACTAGTGCCTATTACCGATAATTAGTAGGCTTGTTAATGGGTTTTATTTAGAAGTAACTCGCTGATTTATTTCAGCGAGTTACTTTTTGTAAATCAATTAATTTTTGCGAGATACTGCAACTTTTTCTGTAACACTTTCACTAATTACTACATCAAAATTTTCTGATTCGCCTGTTTTAGCATCGCGAATAGAGAAGTTTAATTTACTGATGTCTTCTTTGTACAATTTAAAGGTTTTGCTGAAAGCAAGCTCTTTATAGTTTTCGCTGAAAAACAATTCGCCCTTAGTATCAGTAATTACTAACTTAAAAGTACTTCCTGTTGGGTTATTGTAAACAACCTGAAACGTTAGATAATCATTGCTGTCAATACCCTTGTAGGTAATATTCGCTTTATTGTTTTTTGTTGGTTCAAAATTAAAATGAACCGGAGATACTGATGCATTCGCAGATAGGAATAACATTGCTGCCATTATATTTCCTAGGAAAAACTTTCTTGCGAAAGCAGATAACATTTGCTTTTTCATACTTAATAATTTTTATGGTGTAAAAAATTTGTTCAACTCACTTTGGCAAGCAAATGAATACGCGAAACGCGTATAATCGAATTGTAGCGTTAGCCACTTAGTGTACACTATACATGTTAATACCAAGAGTTGAAAAAGGTAACCCTATCAATTTAATAGGCTATGTTATCGAATTGTTAATCGATAATTTTATTTGCAATGCTAAATATATAATCGCTATTTACCTTAAAAGTAATTTTATTGTATATTGGACTTTAAATCGAATTAAAACTATGTTATCTACACCTGTATGTATTATTGGAGCTGGACCTGCTGGCGCCACAGCTTCATTGTTTTTAAGCAAAGCTGGTATTAATCATACAATCATTGACAAAGCGATCTTTCCTCGAGATAAAATTTGTGGAGATGCAATTGATGGGCTCTGTATGCGGGTAATGAATACGTATGATAAAAGTCTGGTTGAAGAGATGATATCACAACCACATATATTTAATCCTTCAATGGGAAGTAAATTTGTGGCCCCAAATGGTAAAGAAGCTAGATGTTACCATAAACCGGTTAGCAATAATATTCCTTCAACTATGTATTTTGTGGCTAAACGTTTTGATTTTGATTTTTTTCTTGTAAATAAGTTAAACCCAAACTATGCCGATATTCAATTAGGAGCAACAGTAACTGATATTGAACGTAGAAAAGATGGCATTATAGTTACTTATTCAAAAGGAGGCATATCACACCAAGTTTTTACAAAACTATTATTAGGAGCTGACGGCGATCATTCGATTGTACTCAGGAAATTAAGTAGTAGAAAAATAGATAGAAATTATTATGCCGCTGCCGTTAGAATGTATTGTAAGAATATAAAGGGTATTGAAAAAGATAATTTAATTGAATTGTATTATTTGAAAAATATTCCTTATGGATATCTATGGATATTTCCTATGGCTAATAATATGTGCAATGTTGGAATGGGTTTAGGTAGTAATCAAGCCAGTAAACGTAAATTTAATTTAGTTAAAGAGTTTGAAAAAATCATTGCAACTGATGAAGTTTTAGCGCCAAGATTTGAAAATTGTGAAAGAATGGAAAATCCTAAAGGTTGGGGTTTGCCAATGGCTGGAGGGAAAAGAGAACTTGTAGGAGATAATTATTTATTATTAGGCGATGCAGCTTCTTTGATCAATCCTCTAAATGGCGAAGGAATAGGCTCTGCTATGGTTTCGGGTTGGGCTGCTGCTCAATTTGCTGAAAAAGCGTTGGCCAATAACAAATTTGATGCAAATTCAATGCAACAATACCAGCACCAAGCAACCTATCGATTAAATACAGACACAAAATTTTACAACAATATTGTCAAAGTTTTTCCTTCAGCATTTCAACATGTTTTTTTGAATGTATTTATTGGAAGTGGTTTTGCAAAAAATCTTTTTGAAAAAGAGGCAAAAAAATGGATGTATAATTCCTTTAATACTCCTCTTGAAATAAAATGGTAGAGCTAGTAATGTTGTCTTAGGATTTATTCAAGGTTTCCCAAAGAAGATCTTTTAATTCTATCAATCCTTTATTAGTAACAGATGAAATAAATAAGTGTGGAATGCCAGGAGGCAATTCTTTACTGATAGCTTCTTTTAACTCATCATCTAACATGTCACTTTTACTAATAGCTATAATAAAATCTTTATCCAGCATCTCAGGATTATATGATTTTAATTCTTGTTGAAGTATGTTAAATTCTTTTTTATGGTCATTGCTGTCTGCAGGGATTAAAAAAAGCAACACTGAATTACGTTCTATATGTCTTAAAAAACGATGTCCCAATCCTTTCCCTTCAGCAGCACCTTCAATAATCCCAGGTAAATCGGCAATACAAAATGATTGTTGATCTCTATAAGCAACCATTCCTAATTGCGGGGTTAAAGTAGTAAAAGCGTAATTCGCAATTTTTGGTCTTGCAGCTGTTATCGAAGAAAGTAAAGTAGATTTTCCGGCATTGGGAAATCCTACCAAACCCACATCTGCCAGCACTTTCAACTCTAAATTTTTCCAGCCTTCTACACCTGGCTCTCCAGGTTGTGCATGTTCAGGTACCTGATTGGTTGGTGTTGCAAAATTACTATTTCCTAAACCCCCTCTGCCTCCACGCATCCAAATATACTCTTGGCCGTCTTCTAAAATTTCTGCTTCTTTTTTCCCTGTTTCTTCATCACGTGCAATAGTACCAAGAGGCACATCTATATAAATATCTTTCCCATCTCTACCCGTGCAATTGTCTTTACTTCCATTCTCTCCATTTTCAGCTAAGACGTTCTTAAAATAGCGTAAATGCAATAATGTCCAAGTGTTGCTATTACCCCTTAAGATAATATGGCCACCACGTCCACCATCACCACCATCAGGTCCACCCATGGCAGTAAGTTTATTGCGCATAAAATGCTTAACCCCTGCACCGCCGTGGCCACTTCTGGCAAAAATTCTAATATAATCTATGAAGTTGTTCCTTTCTGACACATTGCAAATATACAACTTTGTAATTTGAGCTATTTTTTTAGCTCATTCCAAGTCTGGTAAAGATTTTCTTGAGATGGACGATTTTCTGGAACTTCCTTGAGTGGAACAGCTTCCATCCAATATTTTTTCATTTCTTCTGGTAGCGATTGATAAAGTTGAGTGCCTTTTGTTTTCCAGCTGATCATATCTTCTGAAACATCTTTTATTTTTTTAGCAGGGTTGCCGGCTAATAATGTTCTTGCTTCAATTATTTCATCTGCTTTCACAAAACTCAATGCACCAACAATAGATTCGTCTCCCAAGATTACATTATCCATAATAACACTGTTCATTCCAATCAAACAGTTTTTCCCAATAGTTGCACCGTGAATTACAGCGCCATGGCCAATATGCGCATTCTCTTTTAATAAAACAGTTGTTCCTGGAAACATATGAATGGTGCAGTTCTCTTGCACATTACAACCATCTTCAATGATGATGGCTCCCCAATCTCCACGAATAGCAGCTCCTGGTCCAACATAAACATTTTTGCCGATGATTACATTTCCGGTTACTGCTGCCTGTGGATGAATGAATGAAGATTCATGTATCACTGGTATAAATCCTTTGAAAGTATATATCATAAAATATAATTAATGAAGAACGGCCTTGCCTGTTCTAAAACATGTTCCTTTAAATAGTGCAATAGTTTGTTGGTCTTGGTTGGTGATAGTAATTTGATATAAACCAGTACTTCTTCCATTATGCATTTCTATAGCTTCTGCAACAAGTGTATCACCAATATGAACAGCCTTAATAAAATTAATAGATGTATCCAATGCTACTGATAAATTATTTCTACTATTACATGCGAATGCAAAGGCGCTATCAGCTAAAGAAAATGCGATCCCACCATGCACAATTCCTAATCCATTCAACATTTCAGCACGAACAGTCATTTTAATTTTACTGAATCCTTCTCTAATCTCAATTACTTCTATGCCTAGCCAATTAGAAAAGGCATCAGTTATTAGCATGTGATTTACTACATCTTTTGGATTCATAATTGGATCATTTAAATAATCGTTAATTGCCTTTATACACAGGAGCTCTTTTAGCTAAAAAAGCTTCAACTCCTTCTTTAAAATCATTGGTAGCAGCCGCTTTCTGTTGTAAATGGTCTTCAAGTGCCAATTGTTGAGTTATATTATTAGTTGAAGAAGCATTGAGTGCTTCTTTAATATAAGCCAGTGCTTTAGTTGGCATTTGTGCTAATGTTGTAGCAATTTTTTTGGTTTCTTCTAAAAAAATAGATTCCTCAAATACTTTGTACAACATCCCCATTTTGAGTGCTTCATCAGCACCAATTTTATCTCCTAACATCATCAATGCACTAGCTCTTTGAAAGCCAATTAAACGAGGTAATGTATAAGTTCCTCCACTATCTGGTATCAAACCAATTTTAGAAAAAGCTTGTATAAAGGAGGCAGTTGAAATACATACAACTATATCACAAGCAAAAGCTAAATTGGCTCCAGCTCCGGCTGCAACTCCGTTTACAGCTGCTACAACAGGTTTTTGTAAATTCCGGATTCTTTCTATAATTGGGTTGTAATGCTCGCTTAAAATTTTTTGCATTCCGGGACCATTGGGGTCAACCACTTCGGCCAAATCTTGTCCTGCACAAAATCCTTTACCTGCACCCGTTAAAACAATACAACGAATGGATTGATCGGAAGCACAATCATCTAATATTTGTTGAAGCAATAATGCCATTTCTCTATTAAATGAGTTGAGCTTATCAGGCCTATTGAGTGTAATAGTTGCAATTCCGTTTTCAATCGATAATAAAATATAAGACATTGATAAATTTTTATAGGTTAATTCAAAGGCAAGTTAATCTTATTTTTTACCTTCAGCAATATGAAAAAATGGTTGTTTATATTAGTTTTTAGTTTTCTCAACCATATACTGTTTGCACAAGGCTTATTCAAAGTTGATAGAAGCCTGCCCGATTCTTTATTTATCAAAAGTTTTCGGAATAAACTCAATTTATCAACAGGTACACAATTGAATAATGCAGAATTTTTTATAGCAAATCCAACCGGGAAAGCCAGAATTAGTATTAGCCCTGAAATTACCATTCAGCAGTTTATAAAAATGGAATTTAGACAAATCAATTTGCGCTATACATTTTCATTATTTCCTGTTTCAGATATTAGTGATCAACCTGTCCATTACCGGAAAGAGGTGGGGGCATCATTTAAGATTAAACAATTTAATTTTGATGTTAGTTTACAAAATTCAAGGGGTTATTATATAAAGAATAGTGACGATTTTACAGCTAATACACCCAATCAAGGAAAAGTGATTCAATTGCCTGATTTAAAAACCAAAGTAATTAATTTACAAGCTTCCTATAATACTAATAAACAGTTCTCTTTAGATAATATTTATTCAGGAAGAACACTTCAAATCCGAAAAGCGTTTAGTTTTATACCAGGTGCAGCTATTGCTTATATTCATTTTTTTCAAGAAAATCCAGTAGTGGCTGCTGGTATTGGAAAAGATAATTATTTAGTTGATGTTAATTTTAATTTTCCGGTTGCTGCAACCATTGCATTTGCCAAAAAATGGTATGTTTCTGGAATTGCAGGGCCGATGTTTGGAGTAGCATTTTATAATTCAAATACATACAATGCTAATTTACAATTAGTATCAAGTAATTCAACTGAGTTAACAACAGGGTATTATCTTAGATCTGGTATTGGTTATACCGCAGATAGATGGTATGCGGGTTTTGCGGCATATAATCAACGATACGGATCTAAATCAGGCATCAATAGAGATGCACGATTTTTTTATGGAGCAAATTTTTATATCGGATTTAGATTAAAAGCTCCCAAAGTTTTAAAACAAACTTCGGATATGCTGCCATTTAATGATAAATAACAATCATCAACTTTTATTGATTAGTGGCATTTAAAATAATCGAAAGGCTCCTTACAATCATTGCATTTAAATAAAGCCTTACAAGCAGTACTTCCAAATGCTGAGACTAAAGTTGTATTGGTTGAATTGCATTGCGGGCATTCAATTGAAAGATCTTCTAAATAGACATTATCGAAACTTTTACCTACAGGGGGCGCAATGCCATAGGCTTTTAATTGTTGTTTTCCATTTTCGGTAATCCAATCGGTAGTCCAAGCAGGTGATAATGATTGTTGAATAATCGAATGAGTATAACCATTTGCTAATAAAGCCATTTTTATATGAATGCTTATCACATCCATTGCAGGGCAACCTGAATAGGTAGGCGTGATGGTTATTTTGATTAGCGGACTTTCGTTTTCACTTTGTACAATCTCTACCCCTCTGATAATTCCCAGATCCACAATTGATAGAACCGGAATTTCAGGATCATTGATAGTTTCCAGAATAGCCCATACAGCATCT
>REAV01000103.1 GCA_004294465.1 Sphingobacteriia bacterium
CAACATTCTTTCCTGACTTTCACTTAAGAGTAATTCCCAGGCTTTCATATTTTGTTGTCGAGTAGGCACTTTTTCTAAATCGATATGCATTCCCACTTCGCCTTTTGCACTCATCTCTGCAGTACTGCAAATAATTCCTGCAGCTCCCATATCCTGCATACCAACAACAGCTCCTGTTGTTAATACTTCTAAACAAGCTTCTAATAATTTCTTTTCTTGAAATGGATCGCCTACTTGAACTGCTGGTAATTCTTGTACACTATCATGGGTAATATCGGCACTTGCAAAACTAGCTCCACCAATACCATCTTTTCCTGTTGCACTTCCAACATATATTACAGGGTTACCAGTGCCTTTTGCTGTTGCACTTACCATATCACCTGCTTTCATGATCCCAACGCTCATGGCATTTACTAAAGGATTGGTATGATAACAGTCTTCAAAATAAACCTCTCCACCAACAGTAGGAACGCCAAAACAATTACCATAATGTCCAATACCTTTCACAACACCTGATAATAAATGTTGTGTTTTTTTGTCTCTTAGATTTCCAAAGCGTAAACTATTCATTGAAGCAATTGGCCTGGCACCCATCGTGAAAATATCTCTTTGAATTCCGCCAACACCAGTTGCAGCTCCTTGAAATGGTTCAATTGCACTTGGATGATTATGGCTTTCTATTTTAAATACTACACCAAAACCATTACCCATGTCCATTAAACCTGCATTTTCTTCTCCAGCAGCTACCAACATTCTTCCGCCATTTCTGGGCAATGTTTTTAACCATTTAATGGAGTTTTTATAACTACAATGTTCACTCCACATGCCGCTAAAAGCGCATAACTCGGTAAAATTGGGTGTTCTATTTAATTTTTGTTGGATCAGCTCAAATTCTTCAGCAGTAAGACGGAGCTGTTGAGCGGTTTTTACAGTGATTTCCATATTGCGGCGAAGTTAAGAAAGTACCTTAAACAGACCATATGAAGTTTTCCTCTTCTATAAAACTTAATAATTAACCAGTAATGGGTATTTTTTTAATGAAGATTGATAAAATATCTTAAATGATTCTACCAACCAGTTGGTATTTTAAATCCGCTATAATTTACAAGTAAATCCTTTAATTTACTGTAAATGAAGCAATTATGAAATAAAATAAATTATTTTTTCTGGCCAATTATATACCAAACAAGGCTGAAATTTCGTTAGCGAGTAGGATTTGAGATAATTTTAAGTCAGAATCATCCAATTCCTTTAATCCTGCCTTATAGTGAACAATTATTAATCGTTTACTAAATAGGACAATATGCTTAAGAAATTTACGCATTATCTAGGGCTAATAATACTTATTCTAGTTTCCACCAATTCAATTGGTCAATACCAATACTTGGGCACTTATGATAATGAGGGAAAACCTAATTATTTATTGCCAACTAGAGATGTGCTTAGCGCATCATTCTTAAGTAAGATTGCCGCTTCTTTACCAGAGAGCAGACCTGTTCCTACATATAACCCTCGCTTAATTGCAGATGGAAGAACCGAAACCATCGACATCAAATGCCCTTCAGATGTATGGATAACTTTTGTGGATGAAGGCGCTGGCTATAGAAATGGATTAGGATACTATACATTTAATACTGACAATCCACCTACTACTCCACCTGCTGCAAATCAAATCAAAATTATTTTCCCTAATGCCTCTAAAAGTGGCGCTGGTGGCGGATTAACGCAAGGTGATAAAGTATTTTTAGGCAATTTTCCTGCAAAAACAGGTATTGGATTTGTATTAATGGCTGATGGATGGAATGGTTCTATAGTAACTCCAGGAAACTGGGTATTATATTCATCTTCAGCATTTAATCCTGAACCAATTGTTTCTGATAAAAAACATACAGTTTTACTTAGAGATTCTAGTTCCAATAGAATTGTTGTAGGTTTTGAAGATATTAGAAGAGATAACAATGGCTGTGATAATGACTTTAATGATTTGATATTTTTTACTACAATTAATCCAATCGATTGCGTCAACAAATTGGATAGTATTCCTGATTTAACATTGGATGGAAAAATATCATTCTCAGGAAATACTGGTGGATTAGAAAGCAAAAGCTTGGGAGATAAAATTGCAAAAAGAATTTATGGGAAATTATTAGAAGGAAGTAATGGTGAAGTGAATTATCAAAACATGCAATTGCTCGAAACATCTTCTATGAGAATTACTAGCAATTCCACTTCTTCTACTGGCTTGAGATTAGCAGATTTAATGCCAACTCGCATATTAGATCCAGGATATACAGCATACATCACAACCCCAACAGATATACCATTTATCACAAATGCAAAAGAAGTGAGGTCTGTTGACTTTACAAAAGATGGTATATGTAAAGCAGTGGCTTTTGCAACCAAAACGCAGGGTGTCATGTATGATCATACTAAACCTATGTGTGATCGTTTAAAAGGAGCTGAATTATTGAATGTGGAGAATTTTT
>REAV01000197.1 GCA_004294465.1 Sphingobacteriia bacterium
AGATAAGAGATAAGAGATATAAGATATAAGATAAGAGATATAAGATAAGAGATATAAGATAAGAGATATAAGATAAGAGATAAGAGATATAAGATAAGAGATATAAGATAAGAATTAAGCAAATAAGATTAAGCGATAGGGCTTCAGAATTATTAAGTTTTTAAGTTATTGGTTAATAGATAAAATAATGCAAATGAAAAAGATAGTTCCTTTCCTAGTAATCTTCTTACTTAATAGTTCTGCTTCATTTGCTCAATTGGCAACCGATTCGGTGAAGGCAACCATTAGCCGTCTTTTTGAAGCAATGCTTGAAGCGGATGGCAATAAATTAAAATCTTGTTTTACTGATAGCGCATTTTTACAAACAATTACGCAAGACAAAGCAGGCAAAGACATTGTTAAAAACGATGAAGTTGCAACATTTGTAAAACAAATCAGTGGAATCCCTAAAGGATTAGCTGATGAAAGAATTGTTTTTGGTGTGGTAAAAGTAGATGGGCCACTTGCTATAGTTTGGGCGCCCTATCAGTTTTTTAGAAATGGAGTTTTCAGCCACTGCGGAGTGAATTCCTTTCAATTGGTGCGGTTGCATAATGAATGGAAAATTCAATACCTAATTGATACCCGAAGAAAAGGCAATTGCGCAGAATAAATTATGCTTGTTCTTGCAACTCTGCAATATATTTTTTTAATTCCTGCACATAGTTCCCATAGAGTTTTTTTAAGTACCATTTGGTGAAGTAAAATACACCAACTGTAAGTGCTACCAGATATCCGATAGTAAAGCCAATTAAAAAACCCTTAGTAATATTATAATCTTCAAATGCATGATCAATTGCTGGGATAGGATCTTTCTCGTTATAACCCAATGCAAACGAAAAGGTAAAGCAAATGGGAATCAATGCCATGGTAAACTGAAAATACCGCTTCATGAACTCTTCCATTAAATCAACCAGGTTTTGCATGTTTTCTTTTATCGGCTTGTTAGATTGATTAATCTTGTTGGTTTTATTCAATAAGTAAAAAAATATCAAAATAAATGGAATGAATAAAGCAGTAAAAAAGCTAAAATAAATATTGATTGATTGGTATTTACTTGTAAAGCCAATATACCCAAATGCAATTACAATTATAAAGCTAGAAATGATCTCAAACCAAAGACTACGTTTTATTTTTGCATAAATCGATTGAGCTTTTTGGGAAAGCAAATCAGCAAGATCTTTTTCAGATCTTAGCAAATGGTCGGTCTCTAATTTCTGGTTCAGTAATATTTTAAGCTCGTCGAGTTCCATATACTTTGATTAAGCGGTTGCTAAATATTTTTTGGTTTCTTCTTTCAATTTTATTTTAATTCGATTCATTTTTACTGCAACATTATTGGCAGTTATACCAACCAGATCACTTATTTCGGAATAGCTATAATCTTCTAAATAAAGCATTACAATTGCTTTGTCAACCTTTGATAAGTCTCCAATTGCAGCATACATCGCTTTTGTTTGGTCTTCAATAGGGTCATAACCACTTCCAGCAATATCTGGTAATTCATCAGTGGTATAAATATGTGTTGTTTTCTTTTCCTTTCTAAAAAATGTAATGGCTGTATTTAAAGCAACTCTGTACAACCATGTAGAAAATTTAGAATCCCCTCTAAAATTGCCATATGCTTTCCAGGCCTGTAAAGTAATTTCCTGGAATAGATCTTCCCTGTCTGCATGAGATTGCATATACAAATTACATACTTTATATATGATTTTTTGGTGCTCCTTTAGAAGCCTTATAAACTCTTTGTCTGCAGCCATCTGCGAATATTAGTAATTAATTGCTTTGATATGATATCCTTCCTTTCTTAATAAATTCAATAGCCCGGTTTCACCTCCTAAATGACCAGCCCCAACTGCAAAGAAACTAGATTTGTGGTTAATCGCTTTTGTAATTACTGGAATCCAATTTAGATTTCTATTAATCAAGAGCTCTTGTTCAAATTGCCCATCAGCTCCATTTTGTTTCATATAATTGTATAAACTATCTATATTTTTTAATTGATAAACATCAATCATTTTTCGCATTTCAATTTTTACACTATCAAAATTAAATATCATCTTTTTTAAAGAATTAATCTGCGAATCAATTGGTTGTGTATCTAAAGCATTCATTTGATCAGTAATTGTTTCTAATCCGAAAACTGGGGTCTTGTGTTGATTGACAATATTAATAAACATGGTCTCTGGTTGTATTTTATCAGAGCAGGGTAGGGTGTTCAGTGTTAATAAGCTTATGCTCATAAATGGTTTTGCATTATTAAGCAAGTTTAAATCCATGCCAGTAATTTCTTTGAATTTTTTATTGGCTTTTTCAAAATCTTGTTTTCCCATTAATCCTTCAATCGTTTGATCTTTCATGATTAAACTCATGGCCATTTCATTTTGCCAATTGGGTTTGCTCATATCTAATTCTCCATAAAACTGTTCAGCTGAATTCAATTTTTCATTTAAAACTTTGCCTATACTAAAGTCTGTTGCACACATTAAATGAAAAGTGCCGAATAGATATGATGGTTTCGAAAGAGAATTGCCACTAATTTCCCATAGTAAAGAGGATGTTTCTTTATGTTGTGCACCCAGTTGATCTGCTCCTGTAATAACAATAAGCAGAATCATAATTATTCTTTTCATTGTTTCATTAGTAGTAATCAATCCCCAATTATTACAAAAATCAAAAAAAGGCCCCGAGTTTATCTCGAGGCCTAACCAACCCATCTATAACCAAACAATTTAGTTTATGGCAATTTGTTTTGGACTAGTTGTTGTAATTGCTTTTTTGGGAAGCAATAATTGCAATACTCCATTTTCATATTTTGCTTCAATTGCTTCTGAGTTAATGTTTTCATCTAAACTGAAACTTCTTTTAAAGCTTCTGTAAGTAAACTCTCTGCGAATTGTTTTGTAATTCGTTTCTTCTTTTTGACTGGGTTTTTCGTAACTGATGGTAAGTATCCCTTTGTCTACATTCAGAACGAAGTCGGTTTTTGTTCTTCCAGGTGCATTTAATGATAAATGATAAGCATCATCTGTTTCATAAATGTTTACGCTGGCTGTTGGGTAGCCGGTAGGAGCATCTTTGCCCCATTTTGCAGGAAATGAATTCATTAATTCGTCGAAAACTGTTTGATTGTGTTGTTTTAAAAATGTCATTTTATTTGTTTTTAATGTTTTTAATATAAAAATGAATTTCAAATGCCGTACCATTCCAAATTCAAGCAATTTTGTATAACAAAATAGCAGAAAAGTGAAATAATAAATGCCATAATGGCGCTTAATATAAAATTAATCAGACAATTAGTCTTGTTTATAAGTCCAATTTTTACTTTTCGATGATTTTAGTATGTTTGCATCAGAAAAATAAGTGAGATATGTATCCAGCGGAAATAGTAATGCCAATGAAGGCAGAGTTAACTGATGAAGGTTTTAGTGAATTATTATCAGCAAATGAAGTTGATACTACATTGAAGATGAATGGTACAACATTGGTTGTTATCAATTCAGTTTGTGGTTGTGCTGCAGGAACCTGCAGACCAGGTGTTGTAATGGCTGTTCAAAATGCTTTGAAAAGACCAGATCGTTTAGCAACAAGTTTTGCAGGATTTGATATTGAAGCAGTAAATAAAGTAAGAGAACATATGTTACCTTATCCTCCATCATCTCCAGCGATAGCATTGTTCAAAGATGGATCATTGGTTAGTATGGTAGAGCGCCATCAAATTGAAGGAAGACCTGCACAGGTCATTGCTCAACATTTGATTGCTGTTTTTAACGAACATTGTAATTAATTTTTTTAAGATTGTTTTTAGATGGGTTAGTAAGTATAGGCCTCACTTTTGTGGGGCCTTACTATTTATCGGATTTTCTAACTAACATTGCATTACTATTCAATTAATCGGTTGCTAATTTATGTATCCTAATTTATACTACGCTTTTAAAGATTTATTCGGAATTGAATTAAACGGATTAAAACTGGTTAATTCATTTGGCTTCTTTGTTGCACTTTCATTTATTGTATCTGCTTGGATATTAACTATTGAATTAAGAAGAAAACAACAACAGGGTTTATTTGTATTTACAGAAGAGAAAATAATGATTGGTCAACCCGCAGGATTGACAGAATTATTCATTAATGGATTATTAGGGTTTGTGTTTGGATACAAGCTGGTAGGGGCTTTTACGATACCAGATGCGTTGAATGATCCGCAAGCTTTTATTTTATCAAGCAATGGAAATTTTTTAACGGGGATGATTCTGGCGTTGATATTTGCCGGATTGAAATGGTGGGAAAAGAAAAAACAACAACTAGATAAGCCAGAAGAAAGAATCGTTCGTATTTGGCCTCAAGACAGAGTGGGGGACATTGTAATTTATGCAGCGTTATTTGGTTTTTTAGGTGCTAAAATTTTTCATAATCTAGAGAATTGGAATGAGTTTATTAAAGATCCTATTGGTTCCTTGATTTCATTTAGTGGATTAACATTTTACGGAGGGTTAATTTGTGCTGGCATCGCCATTTTATGGTATGCTTATAAAAATAAAGTAGCTATCATTCATTTATTAGATGCTATGGCTACAACAATGATGTTTGCCTATGCTTTTGGTAGGGTTGGTTGCATGGTTAGTGGTGATGGAGATTGGGGTATTGTGAATGAGCACCCAAAACCGTTTAGCTGGTTGCCCGATATTTTATGGTCATACAAATTTCCGCATAATGTAATTGGTGAAGGTGTTCCTATTCCTGGATGTGTTGGACAATTTTGTAATGAACTTCCTTTAGGAGTTTATCCAACTCCATTGTATGAAATAATCATTTGTCTTATTTTATTTGGAGTTCTTTGGTTTTTGCGAAATAAAATTAAAGTACCAGGTAAATTATTTGCACTGTATTTAATTTTCAATGGACTGGAACGATTTTTTATTGAAAAAATCAGGGTCAATACGAAGTATGATTTCCTATTCAATCCTACACAGGCTGAACTAATTTCCTTCGTTCTCATTATTGGAGGAATTATATTGTTCATCCAATCGAATAGATGGGCAGCCAAAAAATTGAGTTAAATTTTTTCTAATACCGTTGTTTTTTTGTTATTCATCAGTAAATCTGCTGCAATTTTTATTGCTCATCCTTTATTTTATCCCCTTTAACCTTTTATTTTACCGTCCATGCTAAAGCATTGTACTATGTTTAACACAGTAGTTAGTTTTGTTTTGTAATTGTTTTTAACAAGAACTAAACAAAAAACATAGAATAATGAAAAATCTAGTAAAAACCCTATTTCTGTTTATCGGAATAGCCATTAGTTATGCTTCAATTGCTCAACAAAGCAGCTATTTAATCAAAGGAAGCATTAAATCCAATCAGTCACCAATCGAATCGGTTCTGATCAGTTTATTAAAATCAACCGATTCTAGCTTGGTAAAAACAACCTTATCAGACAAAAATGGCCTGTTTGATTTCGAAAAAGTGCCTGGAGGAACCTATATAATTTCAGCCAATTTGGTTGGGTATCAAAAAATCTTCAGTCAGCCATTATTAGTTAATAAAAATATACAATTACCCGATTTACAATTGGTTTCCACCAATAAACAACTAGCTGAAGTTACGGTTAGCTCAAAAAAGCCATTAGTGCAGCAATTAACTGATCGTATGGTAATAAATGTAGATGCATCACCTACTAATGTAGGGGCTAGTGCATTGGAAGTTTTGGAAAAATCACCCGGCATTACGGTTGATAAAGATGGCAATATCAGTTTGAAAGGCAAGGAAGGGGTAATGGTATATATGGATGGTAGGCCTTCGTATTTGTCGGGACAAGACCTGGCCAATTTACTAAGGAACATGCAAGCCAACCAATTGGATCAAATTGAAATCATGACCAATCCTCCTGCTAAATATGATGCTGCCGGAAAAGCGGGGATTATTAATATCAAAACAAAAAAGAACAAAGTTTTTGGTTTTAATGGATCTGTAACTGTTGGCTATGGTCAGGGTGTTTATGCAAGAAATAATCAAAGTGTAAACTTAAATTATAGAAAAAATAAAATAAATGTCTTTGGAAATATTGGCCATAATGATAGAGAAAGTTTTCAAAATTTAACTATCAATAGAAGTTTTATTGACAATAATTCTAAGAATATTGTTTCTCTTTTTGAGCAAAATACAATCATGAGAAACTCAAATAGTAGTTATAATGGAAAAATTGGTGCGGATTATTTTGTAGACAAAAAGACTACTATAGGAATTGTAGTGAATGGTTTTGTCAATCCAAATCAACAATTGAGTGAAGGAAATATCAATATCTTTAATGCAAATCACGCTTTACTGAGCACTACCAGAGCCGTTTCCAATTCTAATAATAAATGGAAAAATATAAGCTCAAATTTTAACATTAGACATCTGCTTGATACAGTAGGAACAGAAATTACTTTTGATGCAGATTATTTAAAATACAATAGTTCCAATAATCAAGCATTAAGCAATGCATATTTTAATCAGTCTGGAATTCCTTCGGCAAAGCCAGATACATTGCTTGGATATTTGCCTCAATCAATCGATATCTATAGTGTAAAAATTGACTATTCGCATCCATTAAAAAAAGGAGCAAAACTGGAAGCTGGTTTGAAATCTAGTTATGTAACAACAGATGCAAATGCCTTATACGATAGTTTAATTAATGGACAGCGCGTTAATGATGTAAACAGAAGCAATCATTTTATCTATAAAGAAAACATTAATGCAGCTTATGTGAATTTTTCAAAACCTTTTGGCGAAAAATTCAGCATGCAATTGGGTTTGAGGGCTGAACATACGCTTGCTAAAGGCAATCAAATTACTACCAATATTCAATTTGATAGAAATTATATTCAATTTTTTCCTACTGCCTATTTTCAATACAATCTTAACAAGAGCAATAGTTTTGTAATCAACTATGGGAAAAGAATTCGCCGACCTGATTATGAAAGTTTAAATCCATTTGTTGAATTTTTAGACAGATATACTTTTGAACAAGGCAACCCTTATCTGGTTCCAGAGTTCAGTCATAATGTAGAGTTAAGCCATACATTCAAAGGATTTTTAACCACTACATTAAACTATACCAATACAACGGATATTATTCAAGATGTATTGATTCAAAATAATGCAACCAATGAAACCTATATTAAGAAAGAGAATATAGCCAACCAAAAACAATTTGGCTTATCTGTAAATGCGTCTAATCAATATACAAAATGGTGGAGTGGAAATATTTATATGAATGTATTTCACAATGAATTTAATGGCATCATCAATGGCGATCAAGTGAATCAAAGTGCGGTGACTGCATTGTTCAATATCAGTCAGCAATTTAAATTCAACAAAGGATGGTCTGCAGAAATAAGTGGATTTTATAGAACTGAAGGATTGGAAGGTCTTTTTGTAATTCAACCATTCGGAGTTATCAATCTTGGTGTAGGAAAACAAGTTTTGAAAAATAAAGGGTCTATCCGATTGAATGTGAGAGATGTATTATGGTCTCAGAGAATCAATGGATCAGCCAAGTATAGTTCAATTGATGTGAATTTTCATCAATTCAATGATAATAGAATTGTCAACTTAAGTTTTACCTATCGTTTTAGCAAAGGAAAAGCAACAACAAGTCAACGCAAAAGAGGCGGTGCTGATGATGAACAGAGCAGGGTTGGGAGTAAGAATTAAGAGATAAAAGATAAGAGATAAAAGATAAGAGATAAAAGATAAAAGATAAGAGATAAAAGATAAGAGTTGAGAATTTGTCCAATAACCTATAACTAACAAGAATCAATAGTTGGGATTAATCATCTCCAACTATTGATTATCTTTGAAAAAAAAATGTTATGCCATCATTTGACATTGCAAGTGCAGTTGATCTGCAAATATTGGACAACGCTATAAATACAGTTAAAAAAGAAATTGCAACCCGTTACGATTTCAGAGATACCGCAGTTAAAGTAGAGCTCAATAAAAAGGATTTTGTTATTTCCTTGGAAGTTGGCAGTGAAATGCAAATGAAACAGCTGATTGATGTACTAATTAGCAGATCAATGAAACAGGGGATTGATGGTTCTGCCTTCGATTTCACTAAAGATGCCTACCCAAGTGGGAAAGTGGTTAAAAAGGAGGTTTCGGTAAGAAATGGCTTGAAGCAAGAAGATGCCAAGAAAATTGTAAAAATGATCAAAGACAATGGGTTTAAGGTGCAGGCTGCCATTATGGACGATATTATTCGGGTAACCGGTAAGAAATTGGATGATTTACAGGAAGTTATCGCAAAATGCAGAACTGGAAACTTTAATATTCCGCTTCAATTTGTGAATATGAAGAGCTAAAAAACAGCAAAATATCGATTGATTTGGTAAAAACGGCGATTTTTACTAATTTTGCCATCCAAATTAAATAATCGTACGGCCAAATCCGTACCACCTAAACCAAAAATCATGAAGCAAGGTATCCATCCAGAAAATTATCGTTTCGTTGTTTTCAAAGACATGAGTAACGGTACTTCTTTTTTAAGTAAATCTACAGCTCAAACCAAAGAAACTATTACTTGGGAAGACGGTAAAGAGTATCCGGTTGTAAAATTGGAGATTTCAAATACTTCTCATCCTTTCTATACTGGTAAAAACGTATTGGTTGATACTGCAGGTAGAATTGACAAGTTCAAGAAGCGTTACGCAAAAAAAGACTAATTCAATCATCTTGAATACAAATCCTGCTCTAATCAGCAGGATTTTTTTTGACCATACATTAATTATCTTTGTTTCAATTGAATGCTTATGCAATTAGATATTTTAGCTTTTGGTGTGCATCCAGACGATGTGGAATTGGGTTGCTCGGGTTCATTATTAGTAGCGAACGCTGAAGGAAAGAAAACAGGAATCATTGATTTGACTCGCGGCGAACTGGGTACGAGGGGAAATGCTGATACTAGATTGAAGGAAGCCAAAGATGCAGCTAAAATTTTAGGCGTTCATCATAGAGAAAATCTGGAAATGGCTGATGGGTTTTTACAAAATGATGAACCACATCAAAGAAAAATCATTGAAGTGATTCGAAGATTTCGCCCATCTATCATATTTGCAAACGCACCGGAAGATCGTCATCCAGACCATGGAAAGAGTGCAAGCCTGGTAGCTGATGCTGCATTTTTAGCAGGACTAAGAAAAATAGAAACTAGAGATATTGCGGGTAATTCACAAGAAGCCTGGAGACCATCATACGTTTTTCATTATATACAAGATCGATTTTTAGAGCCCAATTTCATCATTGACATTTCTTCCTTTATGGATCTTAAAATGAAGTCTATTCTTGCATACAATACACAGTTTCATAATCCAAATTTAGATGAACCACAAACGTATATTTCTTCACCACAGTTTTTAGAAACGTTAAGAGGAAGAGATGCTATGCTTGGAAAAAGAATAGGCGTAGAATATGGTGAAGGATTCATCACTTATAAAACAATTGGAATAAGCAGTTTAGATGCTATTATTCAAAAAACTACCTAATTAATTAATATGTCAACAGTTAAAATTGGCCTTGTGCAAATGAGTTGTACAAGTAGTAAAATAGAGAACCGAGCTAAGGCAATTCAAGGAATAAGAGAAGCTGCAAAAAACGGTGCTCAGATTGTTTGTTTACAAGAATTATTTACTTCTTTGTATTTCTGTGATGTTGAAGATTATGAGCACTTTAAATTAGCAGAACCTATTCCTGGTGAATCAACAGATGAACTAAGTAAAATTGCCGCTGAATTAAATGTGGTAATTATAGCATCACTCTTTGAGAAAAGAGCTCAGGGTTTATATCATAATACAACAGCTGTTTTAGATGCTGATGGAACTTACCTAGGTAAGTATAGAAAAATGCATATTCCGGATGATCCCGCTTACTACGAAAAATTTTATTTCACTCCAGGAGATCTAGGATATAAAGTATTTAAAACAAAGTTTGCAACATTAGGTGTGTTAATCTGCTGGGATCAATGGTATCCTGAAGCTGCAAGAATTACTGCATTGATGGGTGCCGAAATTTTATTTTATCCAACTGCCATAGGTTGGGCAACTTCACAGGATGAAGCAACCAATATTGAACAATACAATGCCTGGCAAACCATACAACGAAGCCACGCAGTTGCTAATGGAGTACATGTGGTTAGTGTAAATAGAGTAGGATTGGAGCAGAATGGTTTGATGAAGTTTTGGGGAGGTTCATTTGTATCGAATCCTTTTGGAACTTTATTGTTTAAAGGCTCTCATGAAAATGAAGAAAATACAGTAATTGAAATAGATCTTTCAAAAACCGATCAATACAGAACACATTGGCCTTTTATGAGAGACCGTAGAATTGATTCTTATCAACCCATAACCAAAAGATTTATCGACGAAGATTAATTACTGATTGTTATTGAGTATTTTTTTCTGGATCATTCAATTTATTTAAATGTCTACTGATTCAAACATCATTACACCAGCTTCTCTTGGATATAGTTTTCCTGCAGAGTTTGCCCCACATGTTGCTACTTGGTTAAGTTGG
>REAV01000198.1 GCA_004294465.1 Sphingobacteriia bacterium
AATTCTAAAGATACCAGCTTTCATTTTTTAGTGATTAAATGTGGCAACTATACACATGAAAGCAAATATGTTTTACCAGTTAAGCCTTCTCCTAATTTACCAGACATGTCTTCTATTTATTGGTATGGAAGCACCTGTTATTTTGAAGGAACAGCATTAAGTGAAGGAAGAGGAACAGATCATCCATTCAGTATTTTTGGACATCCTTCATTATCCAATACGCTTTATGCATTTACGCCAACAAGCAGAGATGGTGCTAAAGAACCAAAATTGAAAAATCAACTGAGCTATGGATGGAATATTTATGGTGAAGGAGACGAAGTGCTGAAAAAGTTAAATAATCAGATCAATATAGAATATCTAGTAAATGCTTATCAACTTTTTCCGCAAAAAGACAGTTTTTTTCTACGACCAAAAAGCGGCAAACCAACTGATTATTTTTTCAACAAATTGGCTGGTAGCAATAGTTTAAGAGAACAATTAATTGCAGGCAAAACTGCTCAGGAAATAAAACAAAGTTGGCAACCAGCACTTAATCAATTTAAAGCCATTCGAAAAAAGTATTTGTTATACAAAGACTTTTAGTGGATGATTAAATGAAGGATATACATTTGCGCTAAAGTATCAGGAATCAAATGAAGGATATACGAATTGTTTTCATGGGCACTCCCGACTTTGCCGTTGCTTCTTTGGATGCAATTGTAAGAGCCGGCTATAATGTGGTTGGAGTAATTACAGCTCCCGACAAACCAGCTGGCAGAGGAATGAAATTAACCCAGAGTGCAGTTAAGAAATATGCTGAAGAAAATGGCTTGAAAATACTTCAACCAGAAAAATTAAAGCACCCCGATTTCATTGATTCGTTAAGAGATTTAAATGCTGATATTCAAATTGTAGTGGCATTTAGAATGTTGCCCGAAATTGTTTGGAATATGCCTCCGATGGGCACAATTAATGTGCATGGTTCTTTATTGCCCAACTACAGAGGAGCTGCCCCTATTAATTGGGCGGTAATTAATGGAGAGAAAGAAACTGGCGTTACTACTTTTAAACTCAAACACGAAATAGATACCGGGGACATTTTATTACAAGACAGGATGTTGATTGGTGAAAACGAGACTGCAACAGAAGTGCATGATCGAATGAAAATAATTGGGGCTAACTTATTGGTGAAAACGATTCAAGGTTTATTGGAACACACCATTCAAGAACAACCTCAGGTAATTGAGAATGCTGCACCAAAACATGCTCCAAAGATTTTTACAAAAGATTGCGAGATCAATTGGAACAATACGGTCAATACGATACATAATTTAATCAGAGGCCTTTCTATATTTCCAGGAGCGATCACCCAATTAGATCAAAAAATATTGAAAGTATATAAAAGCGAAAAAGAAATCATTGAACATCAGCAAACTATTGGCTCAATAAACTCAGATGGGAAAAATTATTTAAAGTTTGCGTGTAAAGATGGATTCATTCATATACTCGACCTGCAATTGGAAGGAAAAAAAAGAATGTTGATTGCCGATTTTTTAAGAGGCTATCGAATAACAAGCGCTATCAACTAAGGATTGATCGCTTTCTTCAATTCATCCAGACTCACAATACCCTGTTTGCGCCAGGTTTCATTACCATTCTTGAATACTATAAAAGTTGGCAATGCTTGAAATTGCAAATATTTCATAACTGTAATATCATTACCTCCATCTACTTTTATCAACGAATATTTATTTCCCAAGTCTTTTTGTAATTGAGCCAATACTGGTTCCATTTTTTTACATGGAGGACACCATTCTGCACCAATATCTACCAATGCTATTGATGTTTCTTTTATTTTCGATTCAAATGCATCCACTGTCATTTCAGCTGTTGCAGCAGCAGCTGCAAAAGGCTTCCCTTCTACTTTCCAAGCAGACATGCCACCTTCCATATTGTAAACTTCTTTAAACCCTTCTTTCAACATTGCTTTCATAGCTTGACCACTTCTAACCCCTGAAGCACAATAAACCAACACTGGAATGTCTTTATTTAAATGCTGAATTCTATCCGCAAACTGTGTTTTATTCAACCAGTCTGCTTGCAATGCATTTTTTATATGACCAGTTTGATACTCTTCTGCAGTTCGAACATCTAAAATTTGAATATTGGGCAGACTTAATTTCTGTTGAAAAACTGCAGTACTCAAAACGCCAGTTTGACTATTACTATTATTACTTGAACAAGCAATTGCAAAAATAGAAACAAATAATAAGGTAGATAATTTCATGGTTTATTGATAATAATTGATACTTACAAAAGCGTTGGATTTTGTCATACCCAAAGCAGTTGCAGCCGCATTGCTCAGGTATAACAATGTATGCGCAGAATGATTGCTTTCTGGAATCGAGCCAAGCACCCTTGCATAAATAGTGTAGATTGAAAAATGGCAGCATCACCTGATTTAGCAACTTTTTCTCCTGACTTAGTTGATTGTTCATAAAACAATGCAAAATATCCTTCATCGCCAGATTTTGGAGAATAATTCATTTCAAAATCATCCAAAGAATATTCATTTGGTGCTGGAGCAACTAGTAAACTAGTAGAAGATTGTTTTACACTGGCTTGTGCGGCCCCTAATAACAATAATTCTTTTTCTGTTAGTGGCTTCATTTCTCCTTCCAAAGTTCTGGGACCATCAACTGCTGCATCCATCACATTCGGATTCTTCAAAGGGGGTTTCTCAGATGAAGCTGGTTTATTAATGGCAATAGAAGTTGCCACTGAATTATTACCTATCTCTTGGTCATTTGTTTTTGCAGTATTTATTCTGGTACCAGCAAAAAAACCAACAATAATCGCTTGACCATCTTTTACCACGTCTGTTGTTAGGTCGTTCCAGGTTCTTAATAAAGCCAGTGGTACTTTGTAATATTGCTGACTTAACTTAAATAGGTTATCTCCTTTTTGAGCAACATGATATAAAGCTATACCATTATTGGTTTCAGATTGAATGCTAAAATTATCGGCTGTTAATGGAACTTTCAATTTTGCACTAATTGGCAAATTGGCATTAGAATTCAAAGAATTGTACTGAGCCAATTGTTTTGCGGTATATCCATATATACGTCCAATACTAGAAAGAGATTCTTTTTCTTGAACAGTATGTACAACATAATAATTTCCACTGGTGCCGGCAATAACTAACCTGTCCTGTGCTTGAACATGAAAACTGAGGCAAATCAATATAATAAACAATAGCTTTCTCACAATCATATATCATTCAATTTTATAAAGTTAATCTTTTAATATTCTCCATTCAGCAGGATAATAATTATTGATTCGATTGGGCAATACTTTTATCCATCCTAAAAACAAATCCTGGTATTTTACCAAACACCAACCTTTTGGAGCACTCAAGTTTAGTTCTTTTCTTCGAATATATTGCAAAGCCTCATCTAATGTAAGCTGAATTTGAGGCAATTCCGATTTATCGAATATAGAAACTGCCAATTCATGGGAAGGTATAATATCTTTCCCCTTAATCGTGCCAATTTCAATACCTGCCTTTTTGATATACAAAGCAGCCGCTAATTGTTGTAAACTTATCATCCATTCCTGATGGACCATTCTTAAAGCATCATTTTGTTTGAAATAAACATACTGTTCAGGCAAAGAAAAAAAACGATTCATTTGTTCTGTTTCTGCTCGAGTGGGTTTAGCTAATTGTGTTTCTTTCAATCTAGGAGTAATGGTATTGCGTTTTTTTTGAAAAGCAGCAATAAAAAACCCCTCTCCTCTTAATAGGTCTGGATAAAATCTATATCCAAAAGCATTTTTTTGGGGAGATTGAATTTCCACAATACTCCATTCATCTTTTACTGAAATTTTAAATGAAACCATTTCCATTTCATTCATTAACCAATCCAGTATTTCTTCGTCTTCTTCTTTTGAATAAGAACAGGTTGAATAAACCAATAGCCCATCTTCTTTTAAAGAAGGAAGAATGGTTTCCAATATTTTTTCTTGTCGTTGACTACAGTGTATTACATTGTCTAAGCTCCATTCATTAATGGCGGATGGGTCCTTTCTAAATAAACCACTTCCGCTGCAAGGAGCATCCACTACAATCACATCAAAGAATCCTTCTAATTGATTAAAATGAATAGGATCATTATTGGTAACGATAATATTGGATTGCCCCCATTTAACTACATTCTCTACTAAAATAGAAGCCCTTGATTTTATTAGCTCATTGGCTACCACTAGCCCATCATGAAAATAGCTGGCTAGTAAAGTAGATTTGCCCCCAGGCGCTGCACATAGATCCAATACTTTTTTACCACTGGTATTATCACCAACTAATTGCTCCATTACATTCCATAAAAACATACTACTTGCTTCCTGAACATAATAAGCACCGGCATGAAAAACAGGGTCTAAAGTAAATGAAGGTCTTTCCTTTAAGTAAGATGCATGTTTACACCATGGAACTTCACCATCATACAATTCAGCATGCGGTTTTCCTTGCTTGAATGGATTCATCCGGATTGAAGTTACTTGCTCTCCAGAAGCATGCATTTTCTCAAAGGAAGACCTATTAAATCCTTTAACTCCAACAAGTGACTCTAGAAATGCCGCTGGTAAACTCAATTTTGTTCCAAATTTTGTAAATAATGATTGACCATTTCCAAGGAATGTAATTTACATAAATCAAGTAATAGAATAAATACAAATAACAAAATCAGCTTAAATGAAAAAGTATACTTGTTTTCTGCTATTTTTATCCTTAAATAACCATCTAAATGAAAAAGCTTTTTACCCGCATTTTTATCAGTTTGACGCTGTTTTTTGCATCGTCTTCCATTGTAAATGGACAAGCAGCGCTTTTAGTGCTCATATTCGGCGATAAAATTGCCACTGAAAAATTTCATTTAAGTATAGATGCTGGTTTAAATATTTCGTCGATGCCAGGTTTGAAAGCCGGAAAATCCACTTATGGCGTATATTTTGGTTTAGGTACATTTATTAAAATCAATGATAAATGGGCGCTTACTCCGGAGTTCAAACCTATTTCACCAAGAGGAGCGAGATCTGTTTTGCCATTACGCGATTACTCTTCTGTATTATCCAATATCAACTACGACATCGAACTAAATTACATTGATGTTCCAATTATTGCACAATATAAAATAACTCCTAAATTTTTTGTTGGAGCAGGACCTCAATTTAGTTTTCTAAGTTCCGCAAAACAAGTTTCAACAGGAACACTTCCTGCAGGACCCAATGTTGATATTGAGGAAAAGATGAAAGAGAACTTTAAATCCATTTATTTTTCTGTGCCTTTAGAAATTGGTTATACTTTATCAGATTTTAGAAAAGGAAAAGGAATGGATATCAAATTCAGGTATAATATTGGAGCAAGTGAAATGATCAATAAAAGTTCATATGGATCAACCACAGGATCTACTGTTCAATTATTCTTTTCGTTTCCTTTTGTTAAATAAAACCGTCCATTACGGGTTCAAATTAATAACGAATCAAGAAATGTTGTTTGGCTAATTTTTCTTTCCTGAAAAATACCAATCCTATAGTAAACAAATCAATTGTTAGCGTAACTGATGGGTGTTGTTGAACATAGGCCCATGCAGATTCCATTTCTTTACTCCAGTGGATATCATCCAATACTATAACTGTATTCTCATTGGACTTCAATATCACTTGCTCAAAATACCGAATTGTTGGCTCGTATCGGTGATTGCCATCTAAAAAAGCAAAATCGATTTGTGGTAACTGGGCCAAAGTATTGTTCAATGTATTATCGAAATTTCCTTCAACAACTTGTATATTATTGATGGAGAGTTGTTTGAAATTTGCCTTTGCTTTTGAAGCAATCGCTGTTGAACCTTCCATGGTAACTACTCTGCTATTTTGATTGGCACTTGCTAAATAAGCAGTGGTAATTCCTAATGATGTACCTAATTCTACAATGACCGATGGAGAAAAATAATTGACCAATTTAAACAGTAACTGACTGTACTTTTTAGGTTTTAAAGATGAATGAGCAATTTCCGAAATGGTTCTGACCGGAGATTTTTTCACCCTCGAACCTGCACCAAAGTCTTCTATAGTAACAGTTTCGCTGTTCTTCAATAGTTCAATCCTTAGTTCTTCTATTTGCTTAAAAGAATAAAACTGGCGATCATCATTCAATACTTTTGTGATGATATCAAATACAAAAGGAGAATGTACGCCATGTCCTTTTCCATTATCTGCTTTTAAATAATAGGAAAGATACTTTATGACTAATTGAAACGGGCTATACATTAATTTGCTACAGTTTGTGAAGGAAGCTTTTCGAAGAGCCAAAGTACTGCATAAGTTGCTGCAAAAACACTTAGGCAAAAAAATATTTTAAGCAATATTTCAAAACTGTTCAAATAGCTTGGTGAAAAGTTCCAAAATGTATATACAATCATCAAAATAGTAAATAAAATATTTTTACGTAAAGAGGGAATTAAAAAAAAGAAAGGCAAAAAAACCATTCCGCCCATCCGTAGAATAGGTTCTAGGTATGCAGTTGAATCATATTGCTTCATTTCTACTTTTTGTATAATTGGGCGAAGAAATTGAACCAATCCAATCAATATTCTAATTAAATACAACCCATAAAACCACAACATCATATTTAAAGTGGCCATTAGATTATAAGGTAACTGATTTTTGAAGGGAGACCTAATTCCAATAATTACAATTAACAAAAACTGAACAATAAAATATATGACCGGGAAAAAATCCATAATTATTATCCCTTTTTTTGCCAGACTTGAAATCGATACGAATAAGCATGCTTAACATCTGAAGGATGTGGATTGTCTTCAATTAATTGCCAATTAGTGCTATTTAATTCTGGGAAAAAAGTATCTCCTTCTATCTCCGCTTCTACCCTTGTTAAATAGACCCTGTCTGCTATTGACAAAGCAGCTTTGTATATTTCACCACCGCCAATGATAAATACTTCTTTGTAATTATTCTGTTGTACAATTTCCAATGCTTTATATAAACTATCCACTTTTACAGCACCTTCCGCTTTCCAATCCTGTTGTCTTGTAATGACAATATTCAGTCTGCCATTTAAGGGCTTACCAGCCATCGAGTCGAAGGTTTTTCTTCCCATAATTATCGGCATTGCCCAAGTAACATTTTTAAAATGTTTCATATCATTGGGCAGCTTCCATAATAGGTCATTGTTTTTGCCGATTGCATTATTTAAAGATGCTGCAACTATTAGTGAGATGGTCATTTTAGCTATTTAAGGATTCGCATAATTTAAAATCACAATGAGCATGTTAAACAGCAACAGGAGCTTTTATTCCAGGGTGAGATTGATAATTTTCCAAACTAAAGTCTTCAAAATTAAAATCAAAAATATTTTTAATTGAAGGATTAATTTTCATTGTTGGCAAAGGAAATGGTTCTCTGCTTAATTGCAATTGAACCTGTTCCACATGGTTATTGTATATATGAACATCTCCAAAACTATGCACAAAATCTCCATATTCTAAATCGCAAACCTGCGCAATCATCATAGTAAGCAAAGCATAAGAAGCAATATTAAAAGGTACGCCTAAAAAAACATCTGCACTTCGTTGATACAATTGACAACTCAATTTTCCATCAGCCACATAAAATTGAAACAAACTATGACATGGCATCAATGCCATTTTAGGCAATTCCCCCACATTCCAGGCACTAACAATCATTCTTCTGCTATCTGGATTGGTTTTTAATTGGTGAATCAGATCCGAAATTTGATCAATTACTTTTCCATCTACACCTTCCCAGCTGCGCCATTGTTTTCCGTAAACTGGGCCCAAATCGCCATTTTCATCTGCCCATTCATCCCAAATACCAACTCCATGTTCTTTCAGATATTGAATATTAGTGTCGCCTTTTAAAAACCAAAGTAGTTCATAAATAATGCTTTTTAAATGAAGCTTTTTTGTAGTCACCATTGGAAATCCTTTCGCCAGGTCAAAACGCATCTGATAACCGAAACAGCTTTTAGTACCAGTACCTGTACGGTCGGTTTTATTAGTACCATTTTCCAAAATATGCTTTAATAAATCGTGGTATGCTTGCATAAGCAAATTAACAAAGAAATAGGCTGATATTGGCATTAAGCCTGTTGCTTGTGAAGAAATTGTGGGTTTAAGCCTTTTTATTCGATTTCAATAATTTATTGAAACTAAAAAAACAACCCAAATTACTTACATGAGTATCGATTGATCCAAATTTACCTTGAACACTAAGCCCAAACCCTAAACTAGCTTTAAGGGTTAAACTTGATTGTTTACTTGAAATATCCTGTTGACCACTTGGGAAATCTATTCTTTGAATATAATTCGTTTGACCATATACAATTGGCAATCCACCTTGCAAGAAAAAAGCAAGTGTATTTCGTTTTGATAACATAAAATAATATCGAGTAAACGGAATAATTCCTATATCAAAGTAATTACTAATGTTCTTAGCTGGAAAAAAAGGTGGGTTTAATCCAATAGAGGGAGGGTAATAATTGTATGAATACCTACTAGAATAATAACCTAGAAACCCCATCCCTCCAACCATCCAATTTTTCTCTATAAATTTTCCGTAGGATGGAGAAAGCAACAACCCAACAGAGCTGGAACCATCCTGAATACTTATTTCTGTAGTTGTTCCAAAAAGATCGCTATAAACAGGAGAAAACCCAATTCCGATAATTGAATTTCCCTTTTCAAAATGTTTATAAATTGGTTTTTCAGTTTGCGAAAACGAAGAAGCAGTAGAAAGAATAAAAAAGAACAAAAGAATGTGCTTTTTCATAATTGTTGGTTTTTAAAACAATAGAAAAAACCATGCCAATTATTTCCCTTTCCTCCTATTCAATTCTTTAGTGATCAAGGAAAGTTCTCTTCCTGTTTGTCCGCTGACGCTGCTATTCTCCTTGGCTCTGCGCATTAAGTAAGGGATTACATCTTTAATAGGGCCGAAAGGAAGGTATTTGCTTACACTAAAACCTTCTTTAGCCAGATTGAATGTGATGTTATCGCTCATGCCATATAACTGTGAGAAATGAATATTGGGATGATGATGACCAATTCCTTTTTCGTCTAATAAACGAGCAGCCAATAAATTACTTTCTTCATTGTGCGAGGCAATGATAACAGCAATCTCTTCAATATGATCGATACAATATTTCAATGCTTCATTGAAATCGGCATCCGTTGCAGATTTTGTTCTTTGTATTGGCGAAACAGTTCCTCTTTCCATGGCACGTTGACGTTCTTTTTCCATATATGCTCCACGTACGAGTTTCATCCCCAATTTAAATCCTTGTTGTTTGGCTATTCGATGAGAGAGATGTAAAAAACTCAATCGATCATGACGATATAACTGAATAGTATTATAAACAATTACTTTTTCTTTATTGAACTCTTCCATCATTTCCATGCAGAGCCGATCGATAGGGTCTTGTATCCAACTTTCTTCTGCATCAATCAAAACGCCAATATTTTTTTCTGCTGCAACTTCACAAATGGCATACATTCTATCTCTTACCCGATCCCACTCATTTACTTCTTCTTCATGATCATGAATGCCACTTCTTAACCTTGGTGCTTCATTCAAGATTTGGAGTAATTCAAAACGTGCCAGTCCGGTAACTTTTATACTGATGAAAGGAATATTGTTTTGAGTGGATGCATAATCAATAACACGAATAAATTCTTCGGTTGCATTATCAAAATTATCTTCGCCTTCTTTTCCTTCAACTCCATAATCTAAAATCACTTGAATACCATACTTGCCCAACACATTTCCTACGCTTGCAGTTTCTGCTAATGTTTCTCCGCCAACAAATTGTTTGAAAATAGTTTTACGAATAATACTATGAACAAGTGGAATACCTGTTTTCATAATAAATGGAGTAAGCCTTGTACCTAACTGTACAAACCAAGAATACCCCATTGTGCCAAATAAGAAACGAGCACTTTTGAGTTCTTTATCCGTTTTATAAGCAAAAGCATTTTCAGTATTATCGAAGGATATATTCATACTAACGATTGTTCGTACTACGAATATCGGAACACTATGCCTAAGTACGAAAACCTTTTACAAATAATTAGAAAATATTTTTTAAAGAGATCAAATAGCTTGGTGATTAAAAGGCTGTAAAACCATTTCACTAACCACTCCACTGATGGGTTGTTGGCACAAAAACCAGATGGCTTTTGCAGCTTCTTCGGATTGAATCATCTTTTCCCTTTGAACGCGGAGGTCTATATTATCCCAGAATGCTGAGTCAACACCGCCTAAAAAGAGATTGGTAATTCTTATATCCGTTCTTTTCAACTCTTCCCTGATACTTTGCATCATCCCAACAAGGCCGTATTTGCTGGCACTATAGGCCGCTGCACCTGCCATGGGCACTTTACCCAAAACCCCAGGAATATTAATAATCAGGCCTTTTTTTACCAATTTCATAGCGGGCAAAACGGCTTTGGCCAGATAAAAACTACCAAAAAGGTTGATTTGAATGGTTTTCGTAAAATCTTCAGTACTTAAAGTTTCCATTGGTTTGATGATGCCAATTCCTGCCGCATTCACTAAAATATCAATATTGGGTGTGATGGTTAGAATTTGTTGAATGGTATTATTAACCACAATCTCATCTGTTATATCCATCTCGAAAACGCGCTCACGAGGAATGGTCAACTCTTCAGCTAATTGACTCAATTTTTGCGCATCCCTACCGGTGATATATACAATAGCTCCGCTTCCACTGATCAATTTAGCAGTATGAGCTCCAATACTGCCAGTTGCTCCAACTATAATTACTTGTTTACCTTTTAAAGTTTCCATTGCGTATGTTTTTCTTGAACTATAACATCAACTAAAAGATATTGTTGGGAACATTTACAAATCATTGGCTTTATTCCGGTAAAAAAAGGAAATTTGCAATATGCAAATAATTCAGACAGAAATTTATAAGTACTCTATTCCAATGGTTCCATTTACCATCGCTACAGGTACAATGCATTACGCACAAAATCTATTTATTCGAATTCATACAGACGAAGGAATTACAGGTGTTGGAGAATGTTCTGCATTTCCAATGATTGTAGGCGAAACGCAGAATACCTGTTTTGAAATGGCCAAGGATTTTGCTCAATTATGGAAGGGAAAAGATCCGTTGGATATCAATCATCGATTAACTGAACTGGATTTGTTTACTGCTAAAAATTATACTGCAAAAAGTGCATTCGATCTAGCATTATATGATATCGCTGCAAAAAATGCCAACCAACCGCTTTACAAGTTCATAGGGGGAAAAAATAAAATTGTTGAAAGTGATTTAACTATTGGTATTAATAGCCCAGCACAAATGGCAGAACAAGCCGTTGAATTTGTAGCAAAAGGAGTAAATATTTTAAAAGTAAAATTAGGGAAGGATCCAGCTACAGATATAGAAAGAATTCAACAAATCAGAAATGCAATTGGCTATAATACTAAAATAAGAATTGATGCCAATCAGGGTTGGAGTTATGATGATGCAGTAATTGCATTAACTGCATTAGGAAAATATGATATTGAATTTTGCGAACAACCTATGCGCACCTGGAATGATGAATTACTACCTGAATTATGTGGCATTTCACCCATTCCAATCATGGCGGATGAAAGTGTATATACACACTATGATGCTGAAAGAATGATCCGCAATTATGCATGCAAATACATCAATATCAAATTTGCAAAAAGTGGAGGGATTCATGAAGCAATCAAAATCAATGAAGTTGCAGAAAAAAATAATATGCCATGTATGATGGGTGGCATGCTGGAAAGCAGGGTTGCACTTACTGCTAAAGTTCATTTTGCATCTGCCAATGATAATATTCAATTTTATGATTTAGATACCTGTTTATTAGGCCATAAAATAGATCCAGTGATCAATGGAGTTCAATATGATGGCATGAAATTAATATTAAGTAACCAACCAGGTATTGGGGCAGATGTAGATGAGTCTTTTTTACAAACGCTCGAATCCGTTCGAATTTAAATAAAACAGCCAATTTAAAGCAACCGTATATTTGCCATTCAAATTGTAACATGGAACCAAAAAAAGTAAGTGAAAGTTTAACCATAATGAATGAATTGGTATTGCCCAATGATACCAATACTTTCGGCAACTTAATGGGAGGAAGATTAATGTATTGGATGGATATCGCTGCAGGTATTGCTGCAGGAAGACATTCCAACACACCTGGAATGACTGCGTCTGTAGACAATTTAAGTTTTAAGACCCCTATTAAATTAGGCAATGTGGTTCATATAGAAGCCAAAATGTGCAGAGCATTCAATACTTCTATGGAGATACATATCAAAGTTTGGGGCGAAGATTTATTGCATCAATACAAATACGAAAGCAATGAAGCATTTTTTACTTTTGTTGCATTAGACCCTAATGGCAAACCCAGGCCTGTACCTAAAGTAATTCCAGAAACCGAAGACGAGCAAAGATTATTTGATGGTGCTTTAAGAAGAAGACAAATTCGCTTGATTCTGGCAGGAAAAATGAAACCAGATGATGCCAATGAATTAAAAGCGCTGTTTTTTAAAGACTAAATTACTTATCCATCAAGCTCATGAAATGATGCTTACTCTTAAGCATATAAGATTTGCTTTGCTCAATGGCCTCCATTACCTGATCTAAAATCTGGTCTACAGATTGGGTATAATCAATAATCATTGGTTCTTTAAATCGAACAGAAAGTAAAGAGCCTTTCTTTTTAAAGGCCAAGCCTTTTTTATTGAAGGCACGCCAAAATCCGTTGATAACAACAGGTACAACAATGGGTTGATTATTCTT
>REAV01000152.1 GCA_004294465.1 Sphingobacteriia bacterium
CTTTGAAGAATTGATTGAGTTTCCATAATAATTGATTTATTACTATGATACTTCAACCAATCATTTTCCATAAATAAATTATTGGGCAGCGACGAAGGGACTTTATTAATTGATGAATAATCAAGCAATGAACCCATGAGGAACCTTTCAAGAATTTTATCCATTACTACTTTCATCGATTCACAAAAATCATTTCAGATAAAATTATTGGGCAGCGACGAAGGGTTTATTGATTGATGAATTCTTCAAGATAAAATTATTGGGCAGTGATGAAGGGACTTTATTGCTTTAAAAACTTATTATTGAAAACAAAAATGCCCCTTCCGAAGAAGAGGCATTAATAATTAGATGAAGTTTATTTATTCTTCAGAAACTTGGAATGTTATACTTTGTTTGTGACGATAAATTACATTTCTACCATTTTGAACCGCAGGCTTCCATTTAGGACCCTTGGTAATTACACGTACAGCTTCAGCTTTTGTACCATAACCTGGATCGTTTTCAGCAACAACATCGCTGATAGATCCATCTTTAGATACGATGAAAGAAACTACAACTGTGTATTTTCCTGGAGGTGCTCCGTTTTCAACAGGCAAGTCTCTATTCAAATTACGCTCTAAATATTTAGACCAAGCAGGTAATCCACCTGGGAATTCTGCTGCTATTTGAACCACAGTAAATACTTTATCGTAATCTTCTTCAACTTTAGGTGCTTCTACAACACCTGTTCCTGTTTCAACTGGAGGAGCAACAATACCATCATCTTTCGCACCTTCTTGATTGATGGCACCTATTTTAGTATCCTCTAATTTTTCTACTTCTTTAATTTCATCATCTTCTTTTACTTCCTCGTCTTTTACAATTTTTGGAGGAGTAAATTTAGTGATTTCCACTTTTGGTGGTTCTTGTTTTGGCGGAGGTGGCGGAGGAGGGGGCTCAGGCTTTTTTTCCTGTTGCACATTCTCCAAAGACACGTCTTGCACGATAATTTCAGCCTTACTTTTTTTTGCAGTATTGGCAATAATTGATCCTACCAATAATAAAGCACAAATGATAAATGTTCCTATCAAAGCATAAGTGATACGCTTATTATAGGTTTTACGTAAATCATAAGCGCCATATTCTTTGTTCCTGCCATCAAAGATGAGGTCCAGAAAATCGGCTGTTAAAATTTTATTTACGTCCATTGTAAAGATTGTTAAATGTTAGTTCTTATAATACTTATTGCGCTCCTGATACTGCACCAGCTTTATCTGATATTTTAACCAATTGTTCTTCAATAACAGAAATATCAACTAAAGCGTAACGTTTTAAAACATTGATAGACATTTCATCTAAAATATCAATCACATTTTTATAAGTACACTCAGATGATGGTTTTAAAATAACTACTAAGTCCTTTTCTGGAGTGCGTTGCTTTTTTTCCATCAAAACAGTTCTAATTTCTTTGAAAGAACTTGATTTGAAATTAGATGCATCAGGCAATAACTGACCTTCGTAATAAAAAACGTTGTTGTTATTACCTAAGAGCAATGTAATTACACCTGACTCCTTCGCCTTATTCTGGTCTTCCGGGTTATCAGCATCTTTTGGTAAAAAGAGCTTCATTGCCGTTGGCTGACTCATGGTAGTGGTGAAGATGAAAAAAGTAATCAATAAAAAACCTAGGTCCACCATTGGTGTTAAGTCAACCCTGGTTGATAGCTTCTTACCTTTTTTGACGCCGGGGCCTTTCTTGTGTCCGCCGCCGCTCGAGGTATCCATTTCTGCCATGTCGGTAGAATTTAGTTTCGTTAATAATTTATTATTCTTCTCTTTTCTCTCCAGATTGATTCATTTTCCATAAATCTGTTCCAACTGGAGCAGGTTCAGGTTTAGTAATCATCTGAAATTTCAAGATATCATTCTTTTTAAATGCATCGATAATTGACTTAAATGCAGGGAATTTTGCAAGATTGTCTCCTTTTAAAAGGAAGGCAGGCTCTTTCTGTCCCAAATATGCATCCTTAACCACCCTCATCCAGACAATCAATTCATTATTTGCAGAATCTTTTACTGGAATTCCAGGTAATTTATCGCCTTTACGTTGATCTTCAGGCATAGCTAAAAAAGAAGCCATAGTTCCCAAAGGTGCCCCAAAGAATAAAGCATTCTGAAAAGCTTTCACATCTAGATTAAGATTTCTGGTGCTATTCAAAGTATTGGCAATAACTTCTTTCTTGGCTTTGTCATCCATTTCCAAAAAAACTTTGCCATCCTTATCAAGAATAACCATTACATAATCTTTCTGTGGTGCCACTTTAGCAGCTACTGAATTGGGCGTAGTTACAGCAATAGCTTCAGAAGGCTTAAACTTGGTCGTTAAAATGAAGAACGACAACAAGAGAAAGGCCACGTCGCACATCGCTGTCATGTCGATACTCGTACTCTTACGAGGTAATTTGGCTCTACCCATTA
>REAV01000153.1 GCA_004294465.1 Sphingobacteriia bacterium
TTTGCTTTGGATGAAAAGGGAAAAGCTCAATCAATAAAACTAAAAGGAATATCTCCTACAATTGACTTTAGTTTTGATTTTCAAGATTTAGATTTAAAGAGAACAGGCAACTAAAGGTTAGCCATAAACATTAAGTTTTCTGATCTGCTGTCTGTTATTGATAAAGCTCAGCATTATTCATTTGTATCAATCCCTTAATGCCTTTATTAATCTTTAATCAAACTGATTCGGCCAATTGGTCTGTAAACCCGCTGCTTTCTTCAACACTTCATTCTTTAATGATAATTTATATGCAGCCAATTTTTGGGCAACTACTTCATTTGAAGTGCCAATAATTTGCGCGGCCAAGATGCCCGCATTTTTTGCCGCATTGAGTGCTACTGTTGCAACAGGAACGCCATTGGGCATTTGTAAAATAGATAGAATAGAGTCCCAGCCATCAATCGAATTGGAGGATTTTATAGGAACTCCAATTACGGGTAAAGTAGTGATCGATGCTACCATTCCAGGTAGGTGAGCAGCACCGCCAGCGCCAGCTATTACTACTTTTAATCCTCTGGACTGTGCAGATTGTGCATATTCCATCATCCTCTCGGGTGTTCTATGGGCAGAAACTACAGTTAGTTCATAAGCCACACCGAGTTCTGTTAAAATAGCAGCAGCAGCTTCCATTACAGGCAAATCGCTATCGCTGCCCATGATTATTCCTACTTGTAGTTCTTTACTCATATTGAAAGCAAGTTAATTCATAATTCTTAACTCATAAGTCCTATCTCTTATCTCATATCTCTTATCTCTTATCTCTTATCTCTTATCTCATATCTCTTATCTTTTATCTTTTATCTTTTATCTCATATCTTTTATCTCCTAATTGTCGTTGATATAGCTGAATAGTATTATGTAAGCCCAAGTATAATGAATCGCAGATAAGCGCATGCCCTATGCTCACTTCATCTATAATCGGTATTTGTTGAACAAAGAACCCCAGGTTCTGCAAATCCAAATCATGCCCTGCATTAATACCTAATCCTAGTTCTTTTGCTACGTAAGCAGATGATTTATAAATACTTACAGCATTTAATTGATTATTATTTGCAAATTCTTTTGCATACATTTCAGTATATAATTCTATTCTATCGGTGCCGGTTTTCGCTGCGTATTCTATCATTTCAATCACTGGATCTACAAATATGGAAACCCTGATTCCAGCATTTTTAAAAACGCCAATGATTCTTTTTAAATAATCTTTGTGCTCTATGGTGTTCCATCCATGGTTGCTCGTTAATTGCCCCAATGCATCAGGAACCAAAGTAACCTGAGCAGGTTTTGTTGCCAATACCAACTCAACAAACTTTTCTTCAGTTGGGTTGCCTTCAATATTTAATTCAGTCGTCAATACTTTTTTTAAATCATAAACATCCGCATAGCGAATATGACGTTCGTCCGGACGAGGATGAACAGTAATTCCATCTGCTCCAAATTGCTCTGCATCCAATGCCACTTTTATCAAATTAGGGTTATTGCCACCCCTGCTATTTCGAAGCGTAGCAATTTTATTGATATTCACACTCAGTTTTGTCATAAGGCAAAGTTAGTTCGATAATAAATAAAGCAATAATTTTAATGAACCTAATCTACAATCAACATTAGCAGCCTAAATTTGTTAAACCATTATGTCCTATTCATCTTTAGAAGCCTGTTTGATTGATTTAGAAAAAAATGGTCATTTGATCAGAATAAAGGAAGAAGTAGATCCTTATCTGGAAATGGCTGCAATACATTTACGTGTTTACGAAGCGAAAGGTCCGGCATTGTTGTTTGAAAA
Organism: Sphingobacteriia bacterium; assembly: GCA_004294465.1. GTDB lineage: Bacteria > Bacteroidota > Bacteroidia > Chitinophagales > Chitinophagaceae > Sediminibacterium. The sequence continues at coordinate 1,826 of REAV01000153.1, forward strand.
TGTAAAAGGATCAAAATTCAGGGCAGCATCCAATATTTTTGGAACACTGGAAAGAAGCAAATTCATTTTTAGAGATACCATTGAATTAGTACAAGAATTGATCGAATTAAAAGGAGATCCATTAAAAGCAATTAAATCTCCTTTTAAAAATCTGAAAGTTGGATTAGCTGCTTTAAATGCATTGCCCTTAAAAAATCCATTTAAAGAGCCTGTACTTTATCAGGAAATAAATATATCTAGCTTACCATTAATTCAACATTGGCCAAAGGATGGAGGTGCATTTGTTACACTACCTCAAGTGTATACAGAAGACATCGATCATCCTGGAATCATGAAGTCCAATTTGGGAATGTATCGAATTCAGTTAACAGGAAATGAATATCAGCTCAATAAAGAAATTGGTTTGCATTATCAATTGCATAGAGGCATTGGTGTTCACCAAACCAAAGCCAATGTCCAAGGTCAGCCTTTGAAAGTGAGTTGTTTTGTTGGAGGTCCTCCAGCACATACATTGTCTGCAGTAATGCCATTGCCGGAAGGAATCAGTGAAATGACATTTGCTGGTGTATTAGGAGGGAGAAGATTTCGATATACTTATGAAGATGTTCAGGAAAT
>REAV01000199.1 GCA_004294465.1 Sphingobacteriia bacterium
AATTACGAAAATTGACGTTATTTATTCAAGATGTGGTTTAAAACTATTTCGCTGCTCCAATTATCCATAATATTCACGACGATTAATATAAAAAATAACGGGGCGCCTATCTCTAAGCAACCCCGCATCCCCTTCGATGTTAAAAAGGCTTTAGTTTCTTCTTCTTCTGGGTTGAGTAGAGTTGCCAGTGCTATCTTTCCTATTTTTCATTCTTCCCATCATTTCTTTTTTTTCTTCCGGGCTGAGTTGATCGAATTGCTTTTTTAAAGCAGCCCTCATTTCCTGCCTTTCTTCTGGGCTCATTTCCTCGACTCTTTTTTTCATTTTATCCCTTAATGCTGTTTTTTCTTCAGGACTCATCGTAGAAGATTTCTCTTTCATCAATTGGTTAACTGTTTGTTTTTCTTCTTTGGTCAATTTGCCACCATGCTTTTTGAATTGTTTTTTTTCTGATTGTTTAAAAGATTTAGCGGAATCTGATTTAACGATTGTTCCAGATTCCTGTGCATTCAAAATAGCAGCGTTAAAGCAAAACAGGACCAAGCTTAAATAAATAATTCTTTTCATTTTTATTGTTTTTCATATATAAGACTTCTCATTAATGAAAAGGTTTAATTAGAAATATACATCTTCAATAAAGAATATTTCTTTGATTAAATCATGGTCTAATGTAATAGAGATAATATCGAATTGCAAGTATTTCCATTGAGGATGTTTGAATTGATATGCCGAAGCTGCATTTTTAAGGAATTGCATTTTGGATTTATCAATACTCTCTTCTGGGTAACCATAATCCAGCGAATTCCTAGTTTTTACCTCAATGATATGAAGCAGGTTATGTTTGTAAGCAATGATATCAATTTCGTAGTGTTTATGCCTCCAATTCCTTTCTAAGATGGTGAATTCAAGTGTATTTAAATAGCTAGCAGCTATATCTTCCCCAATTTTACCAATTTGTTGATTATTTGCATTCATAAATCATTGTTTCATACAAGATATTAGCTGATTCAGCGTTATTCAACAGAATAAATACTTGAATATGACCATGAATGAACGGATTTTTAAAATCAAAGGAGTTGTACAGCATTATGCTTGGGGAGGGAAATCATATATTCCTAATTTAATTGGCGATCACAATGATTCAAATAAGCCTTGTGCAGAATATTGGATGGGTGCTCATCCTTCGGCTCCATCTAATTTTCATGTAAATGGAGAGTTGATCACATTAAACCAATTGGTAAATGCCAATTTGAATGATACTTTATCTGCTGCAATTGCAGACCGATTTGGAGAATTGCCTTATTTATTCAAAGTATTAGATGTTCATGACATGTTATCCATTCAGGTACATCCTACAAAAGAAGAGGCGGAAAAAGGCTTTGATAGAGAAGAGGCAGAAGGTATTTCAATCAATGCGCCCAATCGGAATTATAAAGACCGAAACCATAAGCCAGAAGTAATGGTGGCATTAAGTGATTTCTGGTTACTGCATGGATTTAAACAAAAAGCAGCAATAGAAAAAACATTGGAAGATGTTGCCGAATTCAATGTGTTTTTACCTCTTTTTAAGAGAGAGGGAATTCGTGCTTTGTATCAGTTTATAATGGAGATGGACCAGTCAGACGTAAATTCATTATTGATACCCCTGGTTCAAAGAGAGATCAGGCATAAGCATGATGGAAAATTAACCAAGCAAGATCCAGGTTGGTGGGCAGCAAAATTGTATGAAGGAAAGGATTTGCCTCCTGATATGGATAGGGGCATTTTTTCTATCTATTTTTTCAATATCGTTCAGATTAATCCGGGAGAAGCTATTTTTCAGAAAGCAGGTGTTCCACATGCTTACTTAGAGGGGCAGAATATTGAGCTAATGGCCAATAGCGATAATGTTTTAAGAGGTGGATTAACGCCCAAGCATGTAGACGTTCCTGAATTAATGAAACATACTTTATTTGAAGAAGTGATTCCAGAAATCATGAAAGGAAACCCTGCCAGATTTGGAGAAAAAATTTATCCTTGTCCTGTTCCTGACTTTGGAATCAGCAAAATCGATTTGACTGCAGGTTCAGAATACGAAGCGGTGGCTGAATCACTTGAAATAATGCTCGTTACAGAAGGAGGGGCCTTGGTTAACAATAGTATCGTTTTAAAAAGGGGCGAAGTGGTAGCAATACTCCCAGGCGCAGAATATCAGGTATATGCATCCGGAAATTGTACTTTGTTTAAGGCATTTGTTCCAGTTCCATAAGGTTATTCACAATTTGGGTAAAATTGAAGTGGACTTATTCCAATTTACGCCTATTTTTGCGATGAAATATTGAAAGATGAAAATGAATAAGAACCTAATAGTAGCACTTGTATTAATGATCTTGGCTTCGGCTTTATATAGAATCATTCCAGGTAGATCCCTGGGATTTGCTCCTCAAATGGCCATTGCTATTTTCGCAGGTTCTTTATTAAGCAATAATAAAAAAATTGCTTTTCTATTACCATTGATTTCGATGTTGATTTCTGATGGTTTATATCAATTGCTTTATTTGAATGGGATGTCTACCATTCCGGGTTTTTACCATGGACAGTGGATCAATTATTTACTATTTATTAGTTTAACCTGCTTTGGCTTTTTTGTAAAGACCAACAATATTCTTTCAATAGCTGCAGCTTCTTTGGCAGCACCTACCGCATTTTTTGTAGTGTCTAATTTCATGGTTTGGATTGGTGGTGGTGGATTACACCGACCTAAAACAATGGAAGGGTTGATGCAATGTTTTGCTGATGGTATTCCATTTTATCAAGGAAGTGTTATGGCTACAGCCATTTTCGCAGCCATTTTCTTTGGCACTTATTCATTATTCACCAATGCATCTTCCAATAAAGTAGTTGCTTAATTAGTCATTGATACCTGATTCGTATGCATGGTCAATCAATAAATTAGTTCCGTCTGCGGCAGTAGTAGCTAGTTCATCACAACGGTTATTGAGTGGATTGTCAGCATGCCCCTTTACCCATATAAATTGTATTTTGAAAAGCTTGGATAATTCAAAATACTGGGTCCATAAATCTCTATTTTTCTTTCCTCCTTTAAAGTCGGTTTTTATCCAGTTATCTAACCATTTCTTTTGCACACTGTCTACAATATATTTACTATCGGTATAAATGTTTACTGGTATATGTTGCTTGGTTAAAGAATTTAAAGCAACAATAACTGCCATTAATTCCATTCGATTATTAGTGGTCAATCGAAAACCAGCTGCTATCTCTTTTCTTTTTTGTCCCCACAGAAGTACGATGCCATAACCACCTGGGCCTGGGTTTCCCCGGGCTGCGCCATCTGTATATATTTGTAAGGAATGCGACAAAGCAATTAAGAATTAAGAGATATAAGATAAAAGATAAAAGATAAAAGATAAAAGATGAAAGATAAAAGATAAAAGATAAAAGATAAAAGATGATTTGTTTTGAGTGCAATATAAAATAAATCAATCATTCAATCAATCCTTCCTTCAGGCATTTATTACACTTGAAAAACCCCAGTGCTGAATGATTCGATATGCGGATTTTGATTCGCTGCATTGATTCCTTCAGAAATTACTTGCCTGGTTTGTGCAGGATCAATTATGCCATCTACCCATAATCTTGCTGCAGCATAATAAGGAGTTGTTTGTTGATAGTAACGGTCTTTGATAGTATCTAATAATAATTTTTCTTCTTCTGCACTCACTTCTTTACCTTTTGATTTCATGGTGGCAACCTGAATCTGTGCAAGGGTTTTAGCGGCTTGATCTCCACCCATTACAGCAATTTTTGCAGAAGGCCATGCAAAAATGAGTCTTGGGTCATAGGCTTTTCCACACATGGCATAATTGCCCGCACCATAACTATTTCCAATAACAATCGTAAACTTAGGCACAACTGAATTGGCTACAGCGTTGACCATTTTTGCACCATCTTTAATAATACCACTATGTTCACTTCTGCTCCCCACCATAAAACCTGTAACATCTTGAAGAAAAACCAATGGTATTTTTTTCTGATTACAATTCATAATAAAGCGCGCGGCTTTATCGGCGCTATCATTGTAAATCACTCCTCCAATTTGCAGTTCACCTTTCTTGCTTTTAGATACTAAACGCTGATTAGCAACAATTCCAACAGCCCAGCCATCTATCCTTGCATACCCACATAGAATTGTTTTTCCATAATCTTTTTTGAATTGATCAAACTCACTATTGTCTACCAGCAATTCAATAATTTCCAGCATATCATAAGGCTTCAAGTTTCCTTCAGGAATAATTGAATAAATAGATTCAATATCTTTTAAAGGCTTTGCGGGAGCTATTTTATTAAATCCTGCATTAGCTGGACTGGCCAGTTTGTTCATGATCTTTTTCACATGATCTAAGCATTCTACTTCGGTCTTGAATTTATAATCAGCAATACCGCTGATGGAAGTATGGGTATCTGCTCCACCTAGTGTTTCGTTATCAATATCTTCTCCAATGGCTGCTTTTACCAAGTATGATCCGGCTAAAAAAATACTGCCATTCCCTTCTACCATCAATGTTTCATCGCTCATGATGGGTAAGTATGCTCCTCCTGCTACGCAAGCGCCCATTACCGCTGCTATTTGTGTTATGCCCATCGCACTCATTCGTGCATTATTCCTAAAAATTCTTCCAAAATGTTCTTTGTCAGGAAATATTTCGTCTTGCATGGGTAAAAAAACTCCAGCACTATCCACTAAATAAATAATGGGCAATCTGTTTTCCATTGCAATCTCTTGCATCCTTAAATTCTTCTTTCCTGTAATAGGAAACCAGGCGCCAGCTTTTACAGTTTGATCATTTGCTACAATGATGCATTGCCTTCCACTGATATATCCAATTCCGGCAACCGTTCCTCCTGAGGCACAGCCTCCTTCTTCTTCATACATTCCATGCCCTGCAAAAGCACCAATTTCAATAAATGGTTTATCTGCGTCATTTAAATAGTCAATACGCTGACGGGCAGTCAATTTATTGCGTTCTTTCTGTTTTTCAATTGATTTTTTGCCGCCACCTAATTTTACTATTTCCATCTGACGCTTCACTTCACTGAGCATCAATTTCATCCAATCTTCATTGCGGTTTTTATCTAAGTTCATTTGCGAACGTTTGTTAGTTTACAAATATAGGAAGTTCAAATCAACAACCATCCATTCACCATTTTCTACTATATTTATCGTATGACTTATGACTACATTATTATAGGAGCTGGATCTGCAGGATGTGTTTTAGCGAATCGTTTATCTGAAGATGCATCCAAAAAAGTCTTGTTAATAGAAGCTGGTGGTCCAGATAAAAAGAAAGAAATTTCCATACCCGGAGCATATACAAAATTAAATAGAACAGAAGTAGACTGGCAATTTTGGTCGGTTCCACAAAAGGCAATTGATAATCGACCGTTGTATATTCCAAGAGGAAAAACCTTAGGAGGATCTAGCTCCACTAATGCAATGGCCTATGTTAGAGGCAATAAAGCAGATTATGATGAATGGGCTAGTTTGGGAAATAAAGGATGGTCTTACGAAGAAGTGCTTCCTTATTTTATCAAGTCCGAAAACAATAAAAATTTTGACTCGCCCTATCATGGACAGGATGGCCTGCTTTCTGTTACACTATCAGAACAACCCAGTCCATTTGCCGAAGCGTTTATTGAGGCATGTGCGGAATCAGGTATTCCCAAAAACCCAGATTATAATGGGGCTGTTCAAGAAGGCGCACATCTTTTACAGTTTACCATCAAAAACAATAAAAGGCATAGCACAGCAGCAGCTTTTCTTAAGCCAGCTTTGAGAAGACCCAATCTTACTGTAAAAACCAACACTTTTGTCAAGCGTATTATCGTTGAAAATGGAAGGGCTACTGGTGTTGAAGCTCAAACTACTCAATCGAATGCGGAAAGAATAAATTGTAGTGGGGAAGTAATTTTATCTGCTGGCGCCATTCAATCCCCACAAATTTTGATGCTCTCTGGAATTGGTGATCCTACTGAACTAAAAAGAGTAGGGATTGATGTATTAATGGCTCTGCCAGGGGTTGGGAAAAATTTACAAGACCATGTATGGTCTGGTGTAAGTGCTGAAGCAACAATGCCTACCGGCAATTCATTGTTAAAGCCATGGAATATGGCCAAATCATTATTGCAATATCTTTTTTTTAATAAAGGGCCATTAGCAAATAGTCCATTGGAAGCAAATGCTTTCATTAAATCTGATCCATCTTTAACAAGGCCAGATATTCAATTTCACTTTGTGCCATTGGGTATATCAAAAGATTACTCTACAGATATATACAATATGGAAACCTTTTCTAAGACGGATGGCATAGGCATACTGGCTATTTTGCTCCGTCCAGAAAGTAAAGGCACCGTTGGATTAAAGTCTGCCAATCCCAAAGATGCTCCCATTATCAATCATAATGTTTTGTCTACACAAAAAGACCAAGATACTTTGTTGTATGCATTAAAAAAATCGATGGAACTGATCACTTCACCAGCTTTAAAAGCATATACAACGGGGGGAGTAGACTTTCCTGTAGAAAAAGAAACAGACGAGGCCTTGATGGCTCATATAAGAAAAAGCCTAGAAACCCTATATCATCCTATAGGAACATGCAAAATGGGGAATGATCCCATGGCTGTAACTGATGATCAGTTAAGGGTACATAAAATAAAAGGCTTGCGAGTGGCAGATGCCTCCATCATGCCAACAATTGTCTCCGGAAATACCAATGCAGCAGTTATTATGATTGCAGAAAAAGCAGCAGATATGATAATGAGTACAATTTAATCGGTCAAATCGATACATCAATTTGTTCTTATAGTGTGATATTTACACATTGTTGCCTAATTTAGAGCCGTAAATGCTGAACTATGGCTGCAAAACAACAAACGATTGTGAAAAAAACAGAGAATATTGAAGAAGTGAAAGTAGCAACAAAAGCTAAACCCAAAAAAGAGAAAACAGAGACTGAAAAACCATTAAAAAAAGCTGCTTCCAAAAAAGCGGTTACAAAAAAAGCAGCTGTCAAAAAAACGGCAACAAAAAAAACACCTTCAACAAAAGCTTCATCAACTGATGCGGTTGTTCAATCAACTGATACGGTTAAAGTTAATTTTCAAGTACGGTTTAAAACAGTGAATGGACAAAATCTATTTGTAACTGGCGCAAATTCGTTGCTGGGGAATAATGATTTATTGCAAGCAGTTCCCATGCAATACTTCAATGAAGATTTTTGGTATGTTGAAATTGATTTTCCGATTGATTCAAAAAATGAATTACCATTTCAATACAATTATGTACTAAAGAATGAAGATGGTTCAATTGTAGTTGATTGGGGAAAAGATAAATCCTTGTCAATTGGGTCAAAAAATCCTTCAGAGATTGTGTTAATTGATACATGGAACCATGCAGGTTATTATGAGAATAGTTTTTATGCAGATGCTTTTCAGGATGTATTGCTAAAAAATAATTTTACTGAAATTAAAATTACAAGCCCTAAAATAGTTACTCATACATTTAAAGTTAAAAGCCCATTATTAGCCAAAGGACAAGTTCTATGTTTGCTTGGTTCAGACAAATTGTTAAGTCAATGGGATGCAGCTTCGCCAATATTATTAAACAGACCTGCAGATACTGATCAATTTGAAGTTTCCTTGAATTTATCAAAAGCATCATTTCCTATTTCATATAAATATGGAGTGTACGATACTGAGCAAAAAAAATTCATTGGATTTGAAAATGGCAATAACAGGGTATTATATGATGTTGTTTCGAAGAATAGACAAACAATTATCAATGATGGCTATACTTATTTGCCTAATAATACATGGAAAGGGGCAGGAGTGGCAATACCAGTTTTTAGTTTAAGAACTGAAGCCAGTTTTGGAGTAGGAGATTTTGCTGATTTGAAGAACTTGGCAGATTGGGCTTCTCAGGTAGGATTAAAAATGATTCAGGTACTCCCCATTAATGATACTATTGCAACCAATACTTTTAAGGATTCATATCCTTATGCATCCATATCTGCTTTTGCATTGCATCCGATGTATTTAAATATTCCAACCTTAGCGGGTACTAAATACAAAAAGCAATTAAAAAAATGGGAAGCAGAAGGAGCAAAATTGAATGCACTTTCAGTGGTTGATTATGATGCAGTGGTTAAATTAAAAATTCAAATCATTAAAGAGATCTATAAAAATGAAGGGGAAAAAGATCTCGCTTCATCAGCTTTTGTAGATTTTTTCAATCAAAATAAAGACTGGCTTACTGCCTATGCTGTATTCTGTTATTTACGTGATGAATATGGTGTTATAGATTTCAACAAATGGCCGGCTTATAAACATTTTAATGCCGCAGATATTGAATCTTTAATTGATCCTTCATCTGAAGCTTATCATGATATTGCTTTGCATTATTTTATTCAATATCATTTGCATATTCAATTAAAAGATGCAGCTGCATATGCCCATAGCAAAGGAATTATTTTAAAAGGCGATATAGCAATAGGAGTTTATAGACACAGTGCAGACAGCTGGCAAAATCCTGAATTATTTCATATGGAATATCAGGCTGGCGCACCTCCGGATGATTTTGCCATCAAGGGCCAGAACTGGGGATTCCCTACCTATAACTGGCAAAAAATGCAAAAAGATGGCTTTGCATGGTGGAAGCAAAGATTCGAACAAATGAGCCATTATTTTGATGCATTTAGGATTGATCATATTCTTGGCTTTTTTAGAATATGGAGCATCCCAATTCATGCAGTGGAAGGTATTATGGGGCATTTTGTTCCTGCTTTAGCCATTCATATTCATGAATTCAACCAGCAAGGTATCTGGTTCGATTATCATCGATACACACAACCATTTATTAATGAAGCGGTACTCTGGGAATTTTTTGGATACGATAATGAATTGGTTAAAAGCTTATTCCTTTTGAAGAACGACGATGGAACATATCGTTTAAAACCGGCTTTTGCTACTCAACGTTTAGTAGAATCACATTTTGCAACCTTAGAGTCCGACGAACAACATCATAAAATAAAGCAAGGCTTATATAACCTTATTAGCAATGTGATTTTATTTGATGCAAATGGAGATGGGCAATATTTTCATTTCAGATTTGGAATGGAGTCAACTACGTCATTTAAATTTTTGTCTGATGATACCAAACAACAATTAAAGGGTAGTTATGTAAACTATTTCTTTAAAAGGCAAGATAATTTCTGGAAGCAAGAAGCTTTGCAAAAATTACCAGCTCTGAAGAGAGTTACAAATATGATTGTTTGTGGCGAAGATCTTGGTTTAGTTCCAGCATGTGTACCTGATGTGATGCAACAATTAGGGCTGTTGAGTTTAGAAATTCAAAGGATGCCTAAAGACGCTACAAAGCAATTTTTTCATCCAAATGATGCTCCTTATTTGAGTGTAGTAACGCCGTCTACACATGACATGAGTACAATCAGGGGATGGTGGGAAGAAGATAAAGCGAGCATTCAGCAATTTTATAATCATGAGTTAGGACAATGGGGAGATGCTCCATTTTATTGCGAAGCATGGATCAATAAAGCGATTGTTGTGCAACATTTGTACTCGCCAGCTATGTGGAGTATATTTCAGTTGCAAGATTTAATGGGCATCAATGAATTGGTAAGAAGGGACAATCCAAAAGAAGAACAAATAAATGTTCCCGCTGACCCAAATCATTATTGGCAATATAGAATGCATATGACCATCGAAGATTTGCAAAAAGCCAGTTCATTCAATGATGAATTAGCTGATTATATTAAAGCTTCTGGCAGATAAATTTATATAAGTGATCCTATCATATTCTTCAACCAATTTGCCATTTGAATATCCGTTCACTATTTCGAATGGAAGAACCAAAACCCATCAACCAGCATTGATGGTGCAATTGTCATTAGGGCCATTTACAGGATATGGAGAAGCTCCCTCAATTGTGTATTACAATATTACTGTTGAGCAAATGATGGAAGATTTGGCATCAAAGAAAAAATTGGTTGAAAAATTTGCTTTAACAGATCCAGAACGGTATTGGCATTACTTACATCATTTATTTCCCAATAATCCTTTTTTGGTCTGTGCATTGGATATGGCAGCATGGGACTTATTTGGTCAAATGAAGGCAAAGCCATTATTTGATTTATGGGGAACGCAATGGGGTTCAAATTTGCCAGTAACAGATTATACGATTGGAATTGATAGTATAGAAAAAATGGTGGCTAAAATGAAATCAAAGCCATGGCCAGTTTATAAAATTAAATTGGGTACGGAGGAAGATATTGAGATCA
>REAV01000200.1 GCA_004294465.1 Sphingobacteriia bacterium
ATAGTCAGCCGCAGGCCATCCGTTCTGGATAACTTGATCATATATCGTTAATGCCATCTTGTATTCTTTGGACATAAAATGGCAATCTCCAACCCGCAAAAAAGCATCTTTTTCTACATCAGTACTCATACCAATGGAGGATTTATTGACCAACTCAAATTGCTCTTTTGCTAAACGATAATTTTCTTGTTTAAGAAAACAATAAGCCAAATTATACCTCGCATTCGTAGAATTCACCTCCCCATTTCTAACAGGATTCTTTAAAAAGTTTTGCAAATAAAAAATGGCTAAATCAGTTCTTCCTGCTCTATAAGACAATTCACCTTTCCAAAAATTAACTAACTGAATTTGTGCTGCATTATTTCTAAGTTTACTGATAGAGTCTAATAATTTTTCAGCTTCAACTACTTGTTGATCATTGATCAATTCAACTGCCCTGCCATATAATAATGTTGGTAATATTTTTTCAGCATTAATTGACTTATTGCTTAATCCTGAATAAATCGCCAGTCCATCTTTATAATTACTGGTGTTAGACAAAGCACTTAATAACAATTCTTTTGACTCATTGATATAAACCGAATGGGGATATGCTTCAATAAAGGCTCTGAGACCGCTTGCGGATTCTCCAAAATAATTTAAATCATAGGTTAATTTGGCGCAATAAAAAGTGGCTACTTCTTTCTGCGTGTTATTACTATTATTCGCTGAACAAAACTGAAATGCATTCCTTGCATTTTGGCGGTCATTTACTTTCAAATAGGCATCTGCCAATAAATACATGCTATTCTGTGCCAATGAATCTTCGGCCCCTCCTATTTGCTTAAATCCCTCTATTGCTTTGTCATATCGACTTGCTTCATAATAGCAATAAGATAATTCATACAGATCTTCTCTTCTTACTTTTTTATTGGCAGCAATATATTTTTCTAAATAAGGCAATGCTTTATCAAATTTCTTATTCTCAAACCATAAATGCCCTAACAATTGTTGTAATTGAACAGTATAATACATGTCGGTTTGCTGATAAGCAGTTTCTCCATATTTTAATGCCTTATCATTTTCTCCATTGAAATAGTATAATTCGGTCAGATAAAAAGGAACAACATTTTGATATGCCGGATCTTTTTCTGCAATTAAAAAGCTTGATATAGCTTCATCGTATTGCTTATTATTAAACAAAATAAATCCGTAATAATAATTAGCATCAATATAATTTGGATCGTTTGGCAATTGCCTGATACTGTTGAACAAAGGACTTGCTTTATCAAATTGTTGAGTAGCAAAATAACAATACCCTTGATGAAACTTCAGTTCAGCAATTTGCGAATCATTCAAATTGGCAATATTTGATTTGTCGTAATAGGAAATTGCAAAACCGTATTCCTTTCTTCTGTAATAAAACTCACCCAAATAAAAACTTAGAATTTGTTTATAAACATTTTCAGTTGTTAATTCAATAAATGATTGAGCACTCTTCAATACAGTTTCATCATCTAATTGTAATCCGCATATGAGGTAAAAATATAAAGATTCAGTTCTAACATGATTGGGAACTGCGCTACTTGCTACTCCATTATTATAAAATAATTTAAATAAAGGATAGGCCAAACTAAATTGATTCTGTTGATACAATAATTTTGCTTGCTTGAATTTGGCATCTGGTTCAATCAAAGCTTGTGTTAATTGGGCTTTTACGAATATTGAACCCAGTATAGAAAACAAAATCAATATCCCTGTTCTTTTGATCATAGGTAATCCAGTTGTATTGCTGGATAAAGATAGACGTAGACTTTTGTAAGACTTTGTTAAGCCTTTATATGTGGAAAAACAACTGAAGGTTGTAAGTTTGTCAACAAATTGCTAAAATGTACGAACATTTCACCACATTGAGGGTTAGGTATGCAGAAACAGATCAAATGGATATTGTGTACTATGGTAATTATGCGCAATACTTTGAAGTTGGCAGAGCTGAATGTATAAGAGCTTTGGGATTCACCTATAAAAAAATGGAAGAAATGGGGGTAAGAATGCCCGTAGTTCACATGGAAGCAAGATTTTTGCGTGCTGCACATTATGATGATTTAATTACGATCAAAACCGTTTTAAAAGAACTTCCATTAAAGCATGAAATTCATTTTCATCACGAAGTTTTTAATGAGAAAAAGAAATTAATTACAACAGGAAAAGTCAGTTTGTTTTTCATAGATACTAAAACAGGAAAATGGATTGGCATGCCGGAGGATTTAAAACAAACATTATCGGTTTATTTTAAATAGTTATTGGTTATTGGGGTATTAAGTTATTAGGATTTGAAAAAGCGAAACGATGAATAAAACATTTGCATCAATTATTACCATTGGCGATGAACTTTTAATAGGTCAAGTAATAGACACCAATAGTAGTTGGATAGCTCAAGAATTAAATAAAATAGGCGTTTCTGTAAAGCATAGAGTTGCAGTGGGTGATATTTGGGATGATATTTGGAAAGCACTCGATGAAGAAACTGCACAGACCGATATCATTATTATTACCGGAGGTTTAGGGCCAACAGCAGATGATATTACCAAGCCACTATTAGCAGAATATTTCGGAGGGAAAATGATTGTTCATCAACCTACTTTAGATCATGTTCAACATATTTTTGAACATATTCTCAAAAGACCGATGATCGAAAGAAATGCAAAACAAGCCGAAGTACCCGACAATTGCATTGTACTAAAAAACGAAAAGGGAACAGCCCCAGGAATGTTATTTAAAAGAGAGGGGAAAATTTTTGTATCCCTACCTGGAGTGCCGCACGAAATGAAATGGATAATGACCAATCATGTGCTACCCTTAATTCCTCAATTATTCAATACAGGATTTATTGAGCATAGAACCTTACTCACTGCCGGAATTGGTGAATCTTTTTTAGCAGAATTGATTCAACCTTTTGAACTGGCATTGCCGGCTCATATTAAATTGGCCTATTTACCCAATTTTGGAATGGTTCGATTAAGGCTTTCGGGATGGGCTTCGGATCAATTAGTTTTAAAAAATGAATTAAATACCCTTTTTAGCAGCTTAAAAGAGCAAGTAAAAGAATATTTAATCATTGATGAGGACTTGCCAATTGAAGTAGCAGTCGGAAATCTATTAAAAGCCAGAAATGAGACTGTTTCTACTGCCGAAAGTTGTACAGGGGGATATATTGCCCATATGTTAAGCATTCATGCCGGTTCCTCTGCTTTTTTCACTGGATCCATCATATCCTATGCCAATATCATTAAGGAAATGATGTTAGATGTGTCTCACGAAACCTTAACTACCGTTGGAGCTGTAAGCCAGGAAGCAGTGACCAAAATGGCTGAATCTGTCAGAAAATCGATGAATACCCATTATTCTATTGCTGTAAGCGGCATCATGGGGCCAGGAGGTGCAACCAATGAAAAGCCAGTAGGATTGGTGTGGATTGCGGTTGCATCAGCCAACAAAGTGGTTGCAAAATCCTTTAACTTCAGATTCGATAGAAGGAGAAATATTGAATTAACTACCACAAATGCATTGAATATGCTAAGAGCTATAATTGTGGATAATAGTTGAATAAATATATACGCTTTACCGCTATATTTGTTGATTAGTAGTGTTTTGTACATACAAAATCAAACTATATCGACCGGGTGATGGACTTTATTTTACCCACTTAAAACAGTTGTACAGATGGCAATAGCTGAATTGATCATGCCTAAATTAGGCGAAAGTATAATGGAAGCAACCATTCTTAAATGGCATAAGAAGGTGGGCGATCATGTAAAGCTAGATGAAACGGTATTGGATATAGCAACCGATAAAGTTGATAGTGAAGTTCCATCCACAGTTGAAGGCATTATCACAGAAATATTATTCAATATAAATGATGTAGTTCCCATAGGAACCATCATTGCAAAAATACAAACCGTTGACAGTGTAAAAACTACGCCGGTAGCTCCTGTTCAACCTCAGCCGGTAAATCAACCAGTTGTACAACCAACAGTTGCACCAGCTCCTCCTATTGCTCCAACCCCAATTCCAGTAATGGAGCCAGTTGCAGCAGTTGCTCCGCCAACTGTTGTTGCCCCAAAAATCGAAACAGTTCAAGCACCAGTATATACCAGTGAAGTTCCATATACACCTTCATCACCTTCAATAGAACTATTGTCTAAACCTGCTGCAAATCGTTTTTATTCACCGTTGGTGTTAAATATTGCCAATAGTGAAGGTGTAGGTTTAAGTGAATTAGAGAGAATACCAGGAACTGGAATTGATGGCAGAGTTTCTAAAAAAGATATTTTACAATATGTTGCCGATAAAAAAGCCGGTAGAATAACTGCAATTCCTGTAGTACAGCAGCCAGTTTATGTTGCACCTACCCCCGTTTATCAGGCAGCTCAACCAATTGCAGCTCAACCAATTGCAGCCCAACCTGTTGCAGAACAACCTGTTATCGAAGAACCGATTATAGAACAACCAATTGCTCCGACAGTAGCATTACCTGCAGTTGAAATACCTACTATTGTTAGTTCACAACAAAAAATTCAACCAACAATTGAGCAGATTTATGGTAGCGTTGATCCAACAGTAGAAAAGAATAATAAAGAAGCAATCAATGCAATGGTTGAAGCAAGTTCCACTGAAAAATTAGTACCAGTAGAAAGGTTTGCAGCTCCAACACCTCCTACTCCAGTTTATGTTGCACCAACGCCTGTTCAAACAGAGGCAGTTCAACCAACATTAGCACAACCTACTACAGTTGTATCCCAACCTATAGAAACAGCATCACCATCTGCACCAATTCAGCAAACACCTGTATATACCGCAACACCTCAACCAGTTTCAACCTATACTAATACTATTGCATCATCTGGAAAATATTCAGATCCTTCAAATGTGGCAGTTACAGGATTGACTGAAATTGTTGAGATGGACAGAATGCGCAAACTGATTGCCAATCACATGGTAAACAGTAAACATACAAGTCCTCATGTTACCAGCTTTGCAGAAGCCGATGTTACCAATATGGTGGTTTGGAGAGAAAAAGTAAAAAAAGAATTCGAACAAAGAGAAGGAACCAAGCTCACTTTTACACCAATGTTTATTGAATGTTTAGTGAAAGTGATGAAAAATTTCCCTTTAATTAATTGTTCTTTAGACGGAGATAAAATTATCATTAAGAAAGATATAAATATTGGAATGGCAACTGCTTTGCCATCTGGCAATTTGATTGTTCCAGTAATAAAAGGAGCAGACCAATTAAATATTGTTGGCTTGAGCAAATCGGTAAATGGTTTAGCAGACGCTGCAAGAAATGCAAGATTGAAACCAGAAGATACAACAGGCGGAACATTTACACTAACCAATGTTGGCACTTTTGGAAGTTTAATGGGCACTCCTATAATCAATCAACCACAGGTTGCTATATTAGCTGTAGGTGCAATTAAAAAGCGCGCTGTAGTTATTGAATCTGCTGAAGGAGATACCATTGGAATTCGCCACATGATGTATTTATCTTTAAGTTATGACCATCGTATTGTAGATGGAAGTATTGGTGCCAGCTTTTTAACAGCGGTTGCCAAAGAATTCGAAAATTGGGACCTAAATAAACATTGGTTTCATTACCTGTAAAGATGGACTTGATTAAGATTATTAATACTTGTTTTAAAAAAGCCATCTTTCTGATGGCTTTTTTATTTACTTCAAATGCCTATTCACAAACGCAGGGTTTAGGCACTTGGTCGGTTATTTCCACCAAGTACACTTTGACTAAACAATGGAATGTTTTTTTTGAGGCCCAATTAAGATCGCAAGCTTTTTATAATAATTTCAGTTATCACGAATACAAAGGAGGAATTGGATATAATTTTCCGAAAAGCATCAGTGCCATTTTAGCAATGGGCCACTATGTAACGTATCAACCAGACGGTAATTTTAAAACACCACAATTAAGTAATGAGTTTAGAATATGGGAACAGTTTGTACTCAACAATAATATTAACCGATTAAAAATTGAACATCGATATCGCATTGAACAGAGATTTCTCACTGATGGATATCGTAACAGATTTAGATATCGTTTAAATGCTCTATACCCAATCAATAATTTGGTCATAAAAGAAAAGACATGGTATTTAAGCTTAAACAATGAGGTTTTTCTAAATAATGATGGAATGATCTTTGAGCAAAATAGAATTTACGGAGGTATCGGGTATCAAATTAATAAGCAGCTTACTATACAAGCAGGCTATATGAACCGATGGGATAATTTCGGTCCTGGTAAACAGCAAAGCAAAAATTTCTTTCAGACTGTACTATTATTTTCTTTAAACGAATTCAAATCTGGAAGAGAACTACATCCAAGCTCTGTAGACTAATGATTGAATAATCAACACCTGTGCATAAAGAAATTTTAATTGCCTTTACTGATTGAGTAAATTGGATAAATAAAATCATACAGATGAAAAGTTTATCCCAAACTTGGTTTGCAGATGGGTACATCGATTTTGAATTAAAGAAATATACTTTACTTGCTTACTTACAAGAAGTAAATAAATATTTCTGCCAGAATAAACTCTATCCATTATTAGCAGACGTGATTTTTCATTATAATAACATAGTGGCATTTAGAGAAAATAAAAAATACCTGCAAGAACAATTTCCCAAAAAATTAAATGGAATTCAGTTAGCTCAGTTACAATTATTATATGAGTCAATGGTTGAAGACGATGACCTCATGAAGGAATTGGAAGAAATTATTCATTATGCTTCAAGTACCATGAAAAAAACAATTAATAGTGGAACGGAGATTTATGAATTTGTAGAAAACAAAATCAATATAGAACCTGTTGGAGTAATGCCCATTGATCATCATGAAGGATATTTCCTGCTATGTGAAGGTGCTTGTAAAAACACTTGGGTGTATCAATATAGATTGAGCATTTTCGAAAAGCATGATGAAAAATACAGAAGCATTAAAACGGAATTTGTAGATGTATGGCAAAGAAATTTAGTGAACTCCTATAGCAATATCAAAACTCAACTAATCAAACAAAGAACTGAATTGCCGAATCCTGCTGTATATGCTTTGGAAACAGATTTAAGCTTACCTATAGAAGAAACATTATTGCCAATTGCAAAAAGATCGCTGGTAAGATTCATCACCAATAACGGCTATACTGCTTAATGATCGTTTGTAAAAAAAGAGAACACTGTAGTACCATAATTTCTTACAAAAGAAAACCCTGGAAATTTTTCATACGCATTTCGAGGAGTATGTTCTAAAACAAAAAAGCCTCCTGGAGCAATTAATTGTTGAGCAACAATTTTCTTAGGCAATTCATCAATTGTGCCAAGTGCATAAGGTGGACCTGCAAAAATAAAGTCAAAGGTTTGCGTACAAGAATCTAAATAACTAAATACATCCATTTTCAACAACGTAATATCTTGCATTCCTAAAATGGCCGCATTCTTTGCAATAAAGGAATGCATGATTGGGTCTTTTTCAACAATGGTTAAATGCGCTGCGCCCCTTGAACCCAACTCATAACTAATGCACCCAGTTCCACCGAATAAATCAAGGGTATTGATTCCTTCCAAATTCATTCTGTTTTGTAGGATATTAAAAAGCCCTTCTTTAGCTATATCGGTTGTGGGACGAGTAAAGGGCATATTTGTAGGGGGATGTATTTTCCTCCCACCCCATTTACCGGAAATTATTCTCATAAACTGAGCTTATAAAATGGAGTAAAATAATGCAAAGGATACTCAGATTCCGCCATTTTAAAAATTCCAGAAGTTTGCATATTATCCATTTCTATTCTTGGAAATATTTTAGACAATTGCAACATTAAACTAGTTTCAACCTCTATCATTCCGCTTATCTCAAGCAAAACATCCGATAAATCAAATTGATATTGTTGTACAATTCTTAATAAATAATACAAAACATCTTCAGGTGTATTGTATCTATATGATTGAATCAATTGGAAACGCTCATCCTTCCAAACAGCCAAAATAAAATGATTCGAATAAAACTGTAATTTAATAAACTGTTGATCAATAAAAGGTCTTCGCATTACATCATTCAACAGATTTGAATAGGTGTGTGCAGTTTGAAAAATAATAAATTGCCTGCCTAATAACTCAGTAATTGCTTTTCTGACTCTATAAGCATTAATGAAAACTTTAGTAGCAATTAATTTTTCGTACTTCACTTCATGTCTCACACTTTCACCGTAAATTAAATTAAGGTAATCTTCTGCAGAAGTGGCCGTTAACAGTTTCTCAGGAACCATAATGGCTTCTTCTGTATTAAAATAACAGGTAACTTTTTTGTA
This sequence comes from Sphingobacteriia bacterium, assembly GCA_004294465.1. GTDB lineage: Bacteria > Bacteroidota > Bacteroidia > Chitinophagales > Chitinophagaceae > Sediminibacterium. The sequence continues at coordinate 8,352 of REAV01000200.1, forward strand.
ATTATTATTGAAAATCGAAGAACCCGTTTTGATCTCATAAAAAATATCATTCCAATCATCCTGCTCGCTTTTGTCTAGACTAAACAATTCAAAAGCATCAATCTCACCAGTAAGATCAGATTTTGCCATACATACAAATGCTTCATCGGCAATCTCAACCACCAATTGGTGGGTTGAACCATTAATGGTTTCCTCGTTATACAAACCTATTTTTTTCCTAGCCATTCTTACAAATTACTACAATTATATATAAAAAATCATTCTCTTCAATATTCAAATTAGTTCAGGATTCAATTTACTACCTTTACAGCATTGTATGAGCGTTTCAAAATCCCCTTTAAACCTTCAAGTAGACACAGGAAACAGGCAAATACTTCGTATTGCCCTTCCCATTTCGGCGTCCATTTTAGTGCCTCAAATTAATTTCATTACCAATAATATTTTTTTGAGTGGATTGGGTCAAAGAGAACTTGGTCTTGCCGGTATTACAGGGGTATATTATTTATTATTTGCGGTAATTGGCAATGGCCTGAACAATGGTTTACAGGCTTTAATATCCAGAAGAGCGGGTGAAAACAGAATTGATGAAATAGGCAGTATTTTCTGGCATGGAGTAAGAATTTCTTTGGTATTTGCCTTATTTGGCATTTTATGTACCTGGTTTATTGCACCAACAGTGCTTAGCTGGTCTTTGCATGATCACATTGGTATAGAAATGGCCATCAGTTTCCTTTCTATCAGAATCTTGGGATTACCCATTTTGTATATCTATCAAATGAGAAATGCGCTGTTGGTAGGAACCAATCAGAGTAAATACCTGATTTTGGGAACCGCTACCGAGGCAATTGTAAATGTGGTTCTTGATTATGGTTTTATTTACGGGAAACTCGGTTTGCCAAAACTGGGTTTCAATGGGGCTGCCTATGCATCAATTATTGCAGAAATAGCAGGTTTACTGGCAGTATTTCTGGTGATCAAATCAATTGGCATCAGCAAACAACTACATTTATTTGAAAAGGTTAAGTACCAGCAAAAATACATTCGATTGATTTTAGTTCAATCCTATCCATTGATTTTGCAACACGCCATTAGCATTTTGAGCTGGGAATATTTCTATATTTTAATTGAACACCATGGAGCCAGGGATCTGGCCGTATCTAATACCATGAGAAACTTATTTGGTTTTTTCGGTTGCTTTACATGGGCATTTGCTGCAACCACCAATACCATGGTTAGTAATGTAATTGGTCAAGGAAAGAAAGATGCCGTTATTCCATTAATTCATAGAATACTTAAATGGAGTGTTGGCTTTGCGTTAATTGTCTTTATCATTTTGAATTTTTCACCAAGAACCTTTTTGGGCATCTATGGTCAGGGTGAAGATTTCATTATTGCCGCTATACCCGTAATGCGTGTTGTATCTATCGCAATGTTAATGATGTCTGTTGCTGTGGTTTGGGTAAACGCAGTTACAGGAACAGGCAATTCAAAAATGAATTTATATACCGAAATAGCCACCATCGTATTTTATGTTATATACGTTTATGTGGTTCTTGAAAAGCTTTTTCTTCCCATCACATATGGCTGGATGAGCGAATGGCTTTATTGGGGAGTTATGTTCATTCCCTCCTACTGGTATATCAAAAGCAATCGATGGAAAACGTTGGTAATCTAGCCTTTCAATTCTGTTACCAAATCGATGTACTGTTGCATAGCATCTTCCTTGGTGATTCCCTTTAATTTAGCCCAGGCCTCGTGTTTAAACTTAGCAACAAAATCAAAAGCATTTGAAGGACCAGATTCATTATTGTCTCCTTCTGTTCCTTGCTTAAACAAAGAATACAATTTTAATAAAGTTTCATTATCAGGCTTTGCTGACAATGTTTTGCTATTTGCTACAGCTTGTTGAAATAATTCTACTAATTCCATATTATATTGGTTGATTTATTGTAATGATTCTAATAGTTGTGCTCCTTCTGCTTTAATAGCTATGTCTTCTGAACTTCTTGTAGGAAGTTTAACTAATTTATTCAATACTTCTGTTGCTTTTGCGGGTTGATGTGCTTCTTTATATGCTTTACCTAAGTCCAAATAATTAGGGGCAAAATAAGGTTCGATGGTTTTGCATTTTTCCATTAAAGCAATTGCTTTGTCTAAGTCTCCATCTGGCAGGCCACCATAAAATAATTTAACAGCCATTTTTTTTATACCAGAAAGTGTAACCATTTCGTAATGCCATTTACCCAATGTGTAATTGGCTTTAGCATGATTTGGATTAATTGATAGCGCTTTGTCGGCGTAGGTCTTAACATCTTTTACAAAAGCGACAATTTTTTTATTCTCCGATTCTACATCAGTCAGTTTACCTGACGCCATCGCCATAGCATAATTGGCATCGGCATTATTCGTATCTGCCTGTAATGCTCTCTGCGCAAATGCTAGCGCCGACTCATAATACAATCTTTTGGTTTTCTTATCTTTTTCCTTTCCACCTAAAAGAACATTCAATTCAGCGGCTTTTACCAAAGCCTTGATACTGGTAGGACTCGTTAGCAAAATCTGCTTATACTTTTCCAATGCCTCGGGCTCCTTCAATTGTTTTTCTAAATTTTCTGCTTCTTTAAGTTGTATTGCAAGGTCTTGCCCATTCAATTTCATTATACAAAGACTGAATACAAAAAAGCAAATAAAACGAATAACAACTTTCATATTAATTCCTTTCTAAAGTGAATGATACGCCAACTTTACCCTCAAAACTAAGAATAGGTGGACAAAGCTTATCGATTGATATAACAATTTTTGTAGCCAATTTAAATTCAGCTAACACAGATTGTGCAATTTCGGTAACTACTGTTTCTAATAAAGGAGTTGGTTTGGCCATTCTTTGTTTCACCAGCTCATAAACCCGCACATAATCAATGGTATCTTTCATATGGAAAACTGGCAAAGCATTTGGTTGATGCCAAATATCTATGTTTACTTCAAAATAATTACCCAGTTTCCTCTCTTCGGAATAAATTCCATGATAGGCATAAAAAGATAAATTTTTTAAATGAATTTGCAGCAAACTCATAATCCTTTTGAAGTTAAATATCTTTCTGCATCCAATGCAGCCATACATCCACTACCCGCTGCAGTTACTGCCTGACGATAGTTTTTATCCTGAACATCTCCAGCAGCAAATACGCCTTCGATATTGGTTTTACTGGTACCTGGCTGAGTAAGAATATACCCTGTTTCGTCCATGTCTAAAAAACCTTTAAAAATATCACTGTTGGGTTGATGACCAATTGCAACAAAAAATCCACTAATTGGAATTTCCTGAGTTGCTTGTGTTTGATTGTTTTTTATTCTAACAGCTTCTACTTTTTTCTCTCCTAAAATTTCATCGGTATCGGTATTCCAATACACTTTAATATTAGGAGTATTCAGCACTCGATCCTGCATTACCTTACTTGCGCGCATTTTATCCTTTCGAATAAACATGTGAACAGTAGTACATAATTTAGATAAATACATTGCTTCTTCTGCAGCAGTATCTCCAGCACCTACTATGGCTACTTCTTTTCCTTTGAAGAAAAATCCGTCACAAACTGCGCATGCACT